>CAVEGP010000034.1:0-20778 GCA_963615155.1 Bacteroides uniformis
GTAGCATACCGCTGGAGAGCGGTCTATAAATACTACTCTTATATAATACGAGGAGAAACGCAAGATACTCCCTTGCTTTTGTCAACGATCCGATCTCGTTCTGCAACATTTCCGACCGATTAGGCGTATCCAGAGTGAAGTACAAAATCAGGGGCTTCCTCGTAAAACACAAAAAGGAGATCCTACAATGAAATATTCTGTTCGTATCTGTCTGACTGCTGTGATGTCTCTTGCGCTGTTGGCTGGCGGCACGGCTCAGGCATCCGCATCCGCTCCGAAAATCGCAGCACTTGCCGCTGTAACGGAAGAAAACTGCATTTCTTCCAGTTGGAAGCAGACCTCTTCGCCGGAACTCACCTCCGTAGTGAAAGCCCTGGCTGAGCGTGCCTTTGATGGGCTGACAGGAGTCTCTTATAAGCCTGTGGCTCTGCTGGCTGAACGCACGACCTTCTCCGGCACACAATATCGTCTGCTGTGCCGATCGACCGTGATCACTCCGGATGCCGAGGAGCAGTATACCGTTGTTACCTTGAGTCGAGGCTGGCTGGGATACACGGAAATTCTTACCATCAGCGATTCGCTGTGTTCCACAGGCTTTACGGAGGAGGCTGTGGTTGGCGGTTGGCAGCAGCCGGATTCCCCTGTTCTGACCTATGAAGCATCCGCTGCGTTCCTCAAAGCAACGGAGCTGCTTGTGGGTGTGAGTTATAAGCCCATTGCGTTGCTGAGTACGCAGATCGTAGCTGGAACAAATTATCGCATCCTGTGTGAGGCAACGACTGTTTATCCCGGCGAAAACCCGCACTATGCCGTGATGACCCTCCATGAAGATTTCTCCGGTAATACCAGTATCCTTAAGATCTCTTGGGACAATTTTATCGGCGTAGCGGAGTAACGTGGAAACCAGATCCTCCCTGTTCATATCGTGTTGACATATCGTGTTGAAATAAAAAAATCATCCGCAAGCTTGCCCGTAAGCGAAGCCTTGCAGATGATTTTTTTGTTATAAAGGCTTTTCAGCCGTCCTGTTTCAGAAGGTCAGACCGTAGTTCATCTCGTAGTAATTGCCTGCGGCATCACGATAAGCATATGCCTTTCCGTTTTCGTCCTTCATGCTGTCCGGCATGTAGGCATCCTTTGCGAAGCCCGGAACATCGTTGGGGCTGATGCAGACGCCGTCCGCGTTGACCGCCAGAACCTCGTCCCCCTTGGGCAGGGTCAGCGGCAGCTTGCCAACCGGAGCAAAGTGACCAAACATCACATCCAGCGTTGCGGAAGGATAGGTATCAAAGCCGACCGTCAGCGCGTCCGAGTATTTCTCGACATTGCCGACCTCCCATGCCAGCGTGCAATTGATATTGGAAACGACCTTACCGCCGTTTGCGTGAACTGCCGCCGCAATCTCCGCGATCCGGTTCGCGCCGACCAGCGTAGTCTCCTTGTGGATCTCAGCCATCGGCTTTCCGCTCTCATCCACATTGCAGACCGTCTTATCCTCGCAGATGTCCAGCTCCAGATAACCGGGGGTCGCATTGAAGTACGCGCCGGACTGCGGGCTGACCATCAGCAGAGCGATCTCAGCCTCCGCAGGGGTATCCACCAGTGTCACATTGCCCAGCATCTCACGCAGTGCCTTGGTTGCGGTCTCGCCAGCCTTTGCCGTCTTGCCAAATGCCTCGGCGTAGACCTTTGCGCCGTCCTTCAAGGGCAGCGTGCCGTCATTCTTCAGCAGAACGACCGACTCACGATGAACCCGGGAAGCCTCCTCCCAGTCGGTTTTGGTCGCAACGACCTCAGTCGCCTTCTTGGGATCCGCATAGGGATTCTCGAACATTCCCTGACGGAACAGCTCGGTCAGTGTGCGGCTGACGGCACGGTTCAGGCTTGCGTCCGTCAGCACCAGATCCTCTTTCTTGAAGCCATCCGGCACCTTGTGGGTCTCATAGTAATCATTGGTCGAACGGGCATAGCTCTCCTCGCCCAGCTCGTTATCCAGCAGACCGGAGATCAGATCCACGCCGCTCTGGGTCACAGCATAACCAATGCGCTCGGGCTTGTCCAGCATATCGACACCCCAGCACATGTTGTGTACGATGCCGGTGTCCGAGTTGATATAACCCTTGAAGCCCATCTGATTGCGGAGCATCCCGTCAATGAATACCTTATTATAAGCGAAGCCATACGGATTCAGCTCGATGGGGTCACCGTTGAAGTCCTCCTGCGGCGCGCTCTTTTCAGCACAGGGCTTGGAGTAATACGGCATAATGGACTCGGCATTATGGCGAATCGCCGCGCGGAATGCCGGAATGTGATATTTCTGCAGAGAGCCGGGCGTTGCGTAAATGTTCCACTGTCCTGCCGCATAGTGGGGGTCAAAGCCGTTTTCACGCGCGCCGCCGCCGGGGAAATGCTTGACCGTCACCGAAACGCCCTCCGGCGTGACGCCGTTGCTGCCGCCCTGAATGCCGGGGATCAGATGGTCGAAGATCTCCTCGATCAGCTCCGGATCTTCACCGAAGGTACCAAAGGTACGCTGCCAGCGGGGATCGGTCACGCAGTCCGCCATATACATATAGCCCTTTTTCAGTCCGCAGGCGTTCCACTCGCGGCGGATCGTATCCGCAAACTTGTCGATGATGTCGATGCGGGCAGTGCCCTTGACGGCGGCGGCAATGCCAAGCGTGCCGGGCCAGGTCGCAAATACACCGGTGGCGTCGTTCATGCCAAAGACGACCTCGCCGTTCTCATTGCGGCTGTTGGACATGACCTGCATCGGAACAAAATGCTCACAGGTCTCTGTCAGATACTGAAGCTGGTTCAGATAATCCGCCAGATCCTCGGGCAGAGGGCTTTCGCGCAGGATCACATGACGGTTGAAGCACTTTTTGACCATATCGGTGGTGCTGGGCAGAGCCTGATGACCGAAAATGCTGTCCGACACATCGACCGGTGCTTCATCCAGCAGACCTGTCTCATCTCCGACCGGCTTGTGACCGCTGGCTGCCAGACGGGGGGACGGATATTTGGGACCCATCCGCCAGTCTGAGGTAAAGAGCTGACCGATCTTCTCGCTCGTGGTCAAAACCTTGACATAAGCCTCGGCACGCTCGGCAGGGGTCAGCCGCCAGTCGTTGACGGCACTGACCGTACCCGTTCCGTCGATGTCCTTGAAATACAGTCCATCCTTCTCGATGACCTTGCGTTCTACCGTACCAATGGTAGGACCATTCGGATTCTGATAGCATGTTACACGTTCAGATGCTTTTACTGCCATGATAGTCTTCTCCTTTTATTTTGTGGTTGGCTGGATGTTCTTCCGAGCCCTCTCTATCCTTATTATAATAGTGTTCTGCCGGAAAGCACTAGAAGGATTTTGGGATATTTCAGGAAAATTTCAATATTCTTTCCGGTCACCATTTCACAGTCCGGTTGTGACTTCAGCAATCTGCTGTACTAATATACCAGTTTGTTGTGCAACATGCCCATAAAGCTTTCTATGATGCTCAAATCAATTTGAATAATCGTAAAATCGTCGTACTTTTTCCCGAAATCGTCCTTACGTTTCTTTGCCGTTTTCGTACATAATATATTCATAAAATTCATTCCTGCGGGATGGCAGCCAAAGGAATGAGATCGTGGACAGAAGGCTGCGTCGGTCCGAGATCAAACAGATGCAGCCAAAAAAGAAAAGGAGAAAAAATTATGGCAAAAGCGAAACAGCCGCTTGAGGAAAACGGCATCCACAGAGCGAAACTCTGGGAGATCATGATGTATGCGCTGAATAACACCTCCACCAACACCTATATGATGCTGGTCGGTTATATCAGCTACTTCCTGATCGGCATCGTCGGTCTGGCATCCGTTCTGGCAGGTTCCATCGTCACGCTTATGCGTATCTGGGACGGTGTCACCGACCCGTTTGTCGGCATGGCTGTTGACAAGACTAATGGTCGGTTTGGCAAGAACCGTCCGTTCATCGTCATGGGTCAGATCATCATGTTCCTGACGACCTTCTTCATGTTCAACTTCATCCCGAAAATGAGCACCAGTGTTCGTTTCCCTGTGTTCATCGTGGTCTACATGATCTACATTCTGGGCTATACCTGCCAGTGCGTCGTCACCAAGTCCGCTCAGACCTGCCTGACCAACGACCCGAAACAGCGTCCGATCTTTGCGATGTGTGATACCGTATACAACATCCTCCTGATGAACATTCTGGTTCCCATCATCGTCACGGATAACATGGTCCCGAAATACAGCCTGACCGCCGAGGCAAACGCCGAAGAGATCGCCACTCTGGTCGCCAACAACCCCAACCTTGCCGGTATCGTTGAGAAGTCCGGCGGCAGTCTGTCCGCGTTCTACAATCCTGCCATGTTCCAGAGCATGCAGCTTCTGTTCGCTGCAATCTCCGCTGTGTTCGCAGTCTGCGCGATCATCGCTCTGTCCCGTAAGGATAACGCCAAGTACTTCGGTCTGGGCACGACTCAGAAGGTCGGTGTCAAGGATTATGCGGATACGCTGGCTCATAACCGCGCGATCCAGATGCTGATCATTTCCGCATCTACCGATAAGCTGTTCCTGAGCTGCATGAGCAACTCCACCGTTATGATCTGCCTGTTTGGTATCATTTTCGGCAACTACTCCGCATATTCCAGCTACTCTCAGATCACCTCGATCCCCATCGCTCTGATCTCCGTTCTGCTGATGAACAAGATCGCTCGTCAGATGGGTCAGAAGGCTTCCATGATGACCGGTACCTACGGCGGCATCATCGGTTCGATCGTGATCACTCTGTTCCTCTTCTTTGCTAATCCGAAGGGCGACGCAACCAAGTTCGCTCTGCCCGCATTCCGTATCATCAAGCCCGAGACCTGGGGCACTCTGTTCACCGGTTGGACCGCAACGGGTCTGATCTTCATTCTGCTCGTCATCGCATGGCGCGGCGTTCAAGCTCTGTCCTCTTCCATCGTTATCACCATGACCGCCGACTGCGCAGACTACGAAGTCTATCGTACCGGCAAGTATGTTCCCGGTCTGATGGGAACCCTGTTCAGCTTCGTCGATAAGCTGGTCTCCTCTCTGGCTACTACACTGGTCGCTCTGTTCTACTCAATGGTCGGCTTCAAGGACGCTCTGCCCGATACCATGACCGCTTACTCGGATGGCATCTTCTGGGCAACCGTTGGCTGCTTCGTTCTGCTGCCGATCGTCGGCTGGATCTGCAACGTCATCGCCATGAAGTTCTATCCGCTGACGAAAGAGAAGATGCAGGAGATCCAGACTGAGATCGCCCGCATCAAGGCGGAATCTGCCGCAAAGGCATAAGCCATTTACCATTCGTCATATCCTTCCAATCTCTATCCAAATCGCCGTCTCCGCAAGGGGGCGGCGATTTTTCGTATATCTGAAAAACCGGCAGTTCTCCGTTTCCAAAGAACTGCCGGTCCGATTTTTTATTCGCCCCAGACGGTCTCAGCGATCTCCTTGACCAGCTTGAGCTTATTCCACTGTTCCAGCTCGGTCAGCTTGTTGCCGATTTCGCAGGAGGCAAAGCCGCATTGCGGGCTGAGGCAGAGACGGTCGAGGGGGATGTACTTTTCCGCCTCGTGGATGCGGGCGATCACAGCATCCTTGTCTTCCAGACGGGGGGACTTGGTAGTGACAAGACCCAGAACGACCTTTTTGCCGTCGGCGACGTACTTCAGCGGCTCAAAGCTGCCGGAACGCTCATCGTCGAATTCCAGATAGAAGGCGTCCACATGCTCCTGCGCCAGCAGGAAGGGGGCAATCGTGAAGTAATCACCCTCACTGGCCCAGGTGGAATGGTAATTGCCACGGCAGACATGGGTGGTGATGGTCAGCCCCTCCGGACGGTTTTCCAGTGCCAGATTGTTCAGGCGAAGGTACTCTGCCGCTACATCCTCAACCTTGGTGTTGGTCTGCTTGAGGAAATTCTGATAGTTCGGGTCACCGATCATACCCCAGGTGCAGTCGTCAAACTGGATGCTACGGCAGCCCACGGCGTACAGCTCCTGAATGACTGTGCGGTAAGCGGCAGCGATATCCTGCAGAAGCTGCTCATGGTCGGGATAGACAGAGTCGGTGTTTTTGCCGTTGTCCTCACGGTACAGCTCCGCCAGCAGCTGCGCCGGAGCAGGCATGGTCTGTCGGGCAATACAAGTCTCATCCTCAAACTGCTTGACGAACTTGTAGTGCTCGACGAAGGGGTGATTCTCGCCGCTGATCTTTCCGCTGACCTTGATGGAACCGTGAGTGGTCTCCTCGCCGTGGAAGAAATAGCCGTGATCCAGCTCCACCTCGTCGATGCCGGCAAAGCCCCACATAAAGTCCAGATGCCAATAGCTGCGGCGAAATTCACCATCGGTGATGGCGTGGTAGCCGACGCGTTTCTGCTTCTCGATGAGACGGGTGATCTCTTCATTTTCTACGGCAGTCAGGGCAGCACGGTCGATTTGACCTGCCTTGAACTGAGCGCGGGCTTCTTTCAGGTGCTGGGGACGCAGAAAACTGCCCACAAAGTCATAACGGAACGGAGACTTCAACTCTGACATATCAAAAACCTCTCTATGCATGCGTCATTTTTCGCGTTTGTTGTTCGATGGCAACAGTATACCACATAAGTAGGTTTGTGTAAAATACGAAATGCAGGCAATTTGATATAGTTTTAAGCTATACCTGTTCCGTGTACTTTTTCAGAATTTCAATGTACCGTCTGCCGAATCGTCCGGGCTGTACCTGCTTGTGGGTCAGATAGCCAATTTCCATCGAGTCATCTACCAGCAGCGGCACGGCGCAGATGTTCGGACCGTTGAGTGCTTCACTGATGACGCCGCTGCAAATGGTGTAACCGTCCAGACCAATGAGTAAGTTGAACAGGGTCGCGCGGTCCCGCACCAGAATATCCTTCTTGCTGTCCAGTGTGCTGAGGATCTCTTCGGAAAAATAGAAGGCGTTATGCTCGCCCTGTTCATAGGACAGCCGTGGATAAGGTCTAAGGTCGTCCAGTGTCAGAGCCTGTTTCTGCGCCAGTGGGCTGGCTGCACTGACGAACACATGCGGCTTTGCGGTAAAGAGCGGCGTGAAGATCAGGTCATGCTCCCGAATGACCTTGCGCAGAACCGTTTCATTGTCATGGTTGAGATAGAGCACGCCTACCTCACTGCGCAGCTTTGCCACATCCTCGATAATTTCGTAAGTCTGGGTCTCACGGATGCGGAAATCGTACTCCTCGCCACCATAATTTTTCAGCAACTCTACAAAGGCTTCCACCGCAAAGGAATAGTGCTGAGCCGAAACACAGAACTGGTGCTTGACTGGAGTTGAGCCGAGGTATTTTTCTTCGATCAATTCCATCTGCGCCAGCACCTGCCGGGCGTATCCTAAAAACTCCTCACCTTCCGAAGTCAGGACAGCACCTCGGTTCGTGCGATGGAAGAGGGTCAGACCAAGCTCCTGTTCCAACTCTCGGATGGCGTTGGTCAGGCTGGGCTGAGAGATATAAAACTGCTGTGCCGCCCGACTGATGGTGCCAGTATCGGCAACGGCAGTGATATAGCGGAGTTGTTGAATCGTCATAGTCGTTCCTTTCGGTGCGTTTTCCCCACCTCTGTCAAATTTTTATTGCGCCGCCGCTTTCCCCAGCATCTGCTGGAGCTTCCGTGCGGCGGTGTTCAGCGGACGGTGATGGTCGTAGACAAGGCAGATCGAGCGCATCGGAATGATCTCCTGTAAGTGCAGTTGTACGATTTCGCCCCGCGCAAGCGGTTCTTTTGCCATTGGCTCAGGCAAAAAAGCAAGCCCCAACTCGCTTTTCACCAGTGTGAGCATCTGGTCGGTGGTGGCGGCTTCGGTATCCGGTTTCAAGACCGCATCATGGTCGAGGAAGAACTGCCGATAAAAGCTGCGCGTCATGCTCTCCTCGCTCAGGGAAATGAGAGGATAATCGACCAATTCCTTGAGCGTGAGACTCTGACTGGCAAGAGCCGTAAAGGTCTTGCCGCCTACCAGCACCTCATAAAAAGGCATCAGTTCCACCATTTTCAGTCCGGACTCCACTTCAGCCGGAGTCGTCACAATGGCGAAATCCACCTCGCCGTTCTTGACAGCCTGCACTGCCTGCGGGGTGGAGTGGTTCGAGATGCGCAGCCGGATGCCCGGATACTCGGTGTGAAAGGCGCAGAGCTTTTCGGAAAGATAGATATTCAATGCCGTCTCGGTCACGCTGATACTGATGGAGCCATGTTCCAGCGTCGCGCTGGAGCTTAATTCTTCCTCCGCATCCTGGATCTGCACTGCTGCCGACGCAATGCGGGAGTAGAGCATCTCCCCTTCCGGCGTCAAAGTCACACCCCGATTGGAGCGGATAAAAAGCACGCAGTTCAACTGGCTTTCCAGTCGGTTCATCGAGTGAGTGATGTTGGGCTGGTTGTTGCCCAGCACCCGCGCCGCCTTGGTGAAATTCTGGTATTTCGCCACATAATAGAAAATTTTGTAGTATTCCCAATCCACGTACATGGGACGATTTCCTCTCTTTCATATTCAAATCACATTGCTGCTATATGCAGGATACTTTTTACACATTTTTTCTTTGCTCGTATAATAGCAACTGCAATCAAAAATTGCAAGAGGGAAAAACGAAAAGCAGATAAAGTTGTTTTTTGAATGGAGGCTGTTTCGATGTCTGAGATCAAAAAAGTCGTGCTGGCTTATTCCGGCGGTCTGGATACATCCATCATCATCCCGTGGCTGAAGGAACACTACAACAACTGCGAGGTCGTCGCAGTCTGTGGCAATGTAGGTCAGAAGGGTGAGCTGGAAGGTCTGGAAGAGCGCGCCAAGGCAAGCGGCGCATCCAAACTGTACGTTGAGGATCTGACCGACGAATTTGTGGAGGATTATGTCATCCCCACCATGCAGGCTGGGGCTGATTACGAAGGCTACCTGCTGGGCACCAGCTTTGCCCGCCCGATCCTCGCCAAGCGTGTGGTCGAGATCGCCCGTGCCGAAGGAGCTGACGCAGTCTGCCACGGCAGCACCGGCAAAGGAAACGATCAGGTGCGTTTCGAGCTTGCCATCATGCACTTTGCCCCCGACCTCAAGATCATCACGCCATGGCGTGAGTGGGACATCCAGAGTCGTGATGAAGAGATCGACTATGCCGAAGCCCATCACATCCCGCTGAAGATCAGCCGTGAGACCAACTACTCCAAGGACAAGAACCTGTGGCATCTGAGCCATGAGGGTCTCGACCTCGAGGATCCGGGCAATGAGCCGCAGTACGATAAGCCGGGCTTCCTCGAGCTGGGCGTCAGCCCCAAGACCGCGCCGGACAAATCTGAATTCGTAGAGCTGGAATTTGAACAGGGCGTTCCCGTTGTCCTGAACGGTGAAAAGCTGAAGCCTGCCGCCATCATCGCCAAGCTGAACGAGATCGGCGGACGGAACGGCATCGGTCTGTATGACGTAGTCGAGAACCGCCTGGTCGGCATGAAGAGCCGCGGCGTGTACGAGACGCCCGGCGGCACCATCCTGTATAAGGCGCACGAGGTGTTGGAAACTCTGACACTGGACAAGCTCACCGCCCACAAGAAGCGCGAGCTGGCCATCACCTTTGGCGAGCTGGTCTACGACGGCCAGTGGTTCAGCCCTCTGCGCAAGGCTCTGAGCGCGTTCGTGACCTCCACGCAGGAGCACGTCACCGGCAAGGTCCGTCTGGAGCTCTACAAGGGCAACCTTATCAACGCCGGCGTCTGGTCGCCCTACTCCCTCTACCGTGAGGACATTGCGACCTTTGCCGCAGGCGGCGACTATAAACAGAGCGACGCCACCGGATTCATCAGCATCTACGGTCTTCCCACCAAGGTACAGGCTATTGTGAACAATGAAAAAGAAGGTAAAGGAAGCTTATGCTGACCGCAGTTACTGGAATCAATTGGGGCGATGAGGGCAAGGGGCGTGTCATCGACCTGCTGGCTGAAAAAGCGGATGTTGTCGCGCGCTATCAGGGCGGCAACAATGCCGGACATACTGTCGTGACCGAACAGGGCAAGTTTATCCTGAATCTGCTGCCCTCCGGCATCCTGCATCCGAACGTGGTCTGTGTACTGGGTACGGGTATGGTGATCGATCTCGACCATCTGTCAAACGAGATGCAGTCCATTGAGGCTCGAGGTGTCACGATCAGCCCCAAAAACCTGAAGCTCTCGGACAAAGCGACTATCTCAATGCCGTGGCACAAGGTGCAGGATGGTCTGGAAGAGGATCGTCTCGCCAAGAAGGGCAGTGCGTTCGGCTCGACCCGCAGGGGCATCGCCTATGCGTACAGCGACAAGTACCGCAAAAAGACCCTGCGTTTAGGCGATTTGCTCCATCTGGACGAAGAGCGCACCCAGAACCGCCTGCACATGATTCTGGACTCCAAAAATATGGAGCTGGCAGGCTGCTATCATCAGGAAAAGATGTCCTACGACGCTCTGCTGAGCTGGTGCAAGGCGCAGGCCGAGAAATTTGCGCCCTACATCTGCGACGTCGGCGCGTTTTTGCAGGAAGCCCACGACAGCGGCAAGAACATCGTGCTGGAAGCCCAACTGGGTGCTATGCGCGATATTGACTATGGCATTTTCCCGTTCACATCCAGCTCCAACACACTGGCTGCTTATGCGCCGCTGGGCGCGGGGATCCCCAACTGCAGGCTTGACCATGTGGTTGGCGTGCTGAAAGCCTACTCCACCTGTGTCGGCGCAGGTCCTTTTGCCGCTGAAAACGCGATGGATGAGGACTGGAACGAGCGTCTGCGGAAGGCGGGCGGCGAATATGGCGCAGCCACCGGACGCCCCCGCCGTGTCGGTCCCTTCGACTGTGTAGCGAGCCGCTATGGACTGACCTGTCAGGGTGCGGATAAGATCGCTCTCACCAAGCTAGATGTTCTGAGCAGTATGAAAGAAATTCCGGTCATCACCGGTTATAAGCTGGATGGTGTAGAAGTCCCCCACTTCGATACACTGTCTGACCTTGACCGGATAGAGCCGGTCGTCACCCTGCTGTCGGGCTGGAACAAAGATATTTCCGACTGCAAGAGCTGGGATGAGTTGCCCAAAGAAGCGAAGGCTTATGTGGAATTTCTCGAAAACGAGCTGGAACACAAAATCCAGTTCGTTTCCACCGGTGCGGAGCGCGAAAAGTTTGTGCTGAAAGGAGAGTGGCTGTGAGACATTTTATCGAGCCGAACAGTTTTTCTCTGGACGAGCAGTTAAAGCTTCTCGACCTTGCGGATCAGATGGAGTCGGATCCTGCGCCTTACGCACACCTCTGCGATGGACGCATCCTAGCCACCCTGTTTTATGAGCCGTCCACTCGTACCCGTCTTTCCTTCGAATCCGCCATGCTGCGGCTGGGCGGCAAGACGCTGGGCTTTGCAGGGGCTCAGCTTTCTTCCGCCAGCAAGGGCGAAACGGTCGCCGATACCGCCCGTGTCGTCAGCAACTACGCAGACATCATCGCCATGCGCCACCCCAAGGAAGGCGCACCGCTCCGGGCGTCCATGTATGCAAGAGTGCCCGTCATCAATGCAGGCGATGGCGGACACGCGCATCCCTCCCAAACCATGATCGATCTGATGACGATCCGTCAGCGCAAAGGGCGTCTCGACCATCTGACGATTGGTTTCTGCGGCGACCTCAAATTTGGCAGAACGGTTCACTCCCTGACCGCAGCCCTCAGCCAATTCGAGGGGAACAAATTCGTCTTTATTTCGCCCGAGGAACTGCGCATCCCGCAGTATGTCAAGGACGAGACGCTGACGCCGCTGCGTCAGACTTACAAGGAGACGGCCGACCTCGAAGCCGAACTGCCGACCCTCGATGTGCTGTATATGACACGCATCCAGCAGGAACGCTTTTTCAACGAGGAAGACTATCTGCGGTTGAAAGGCTGTTACTCCCTGAACGCAAAACTTTTGCAGCTGGCACAGTGGGATATGCCGGTGCTGCATCCGCTGCCCCGTATCGACGAGATCAAGCTGGACGTGGACAACGACCCTCGTGCCGCCTATTTCGATCAGGTGCATAACGGCGTCTATATCCGGATGGCGATCATTCTGGCTCTGCTGGGCATCCCAGACCCTCTGACCGGCAAAAAGGTGCTGAAACGCTGAAAATCGAACACTGGTAACTTTAAGAAGGTAAAAAGATACCGCCGCATAGAGCTGAAAGGGCGAGACACTCTTCAGTCTGTGCGGCGGTGTTTTTGTCTAAAAAATTTTTTCAAATCTTTTGCAACCTTTCGTTTTGCTCCAGCGTATATAGGGCAGATGGGCGAGAGAGACCCACACAAAATGAACAACAAATCGAAGGAGATTTTATTATGAAACTGATGATTCACCTGACCACTGCTGCCCTCTGCGCTGCTCTGGCTCTTTCCGCAACTGCCTGTACAACCGCCTCGACTTCCAAGACCACAGATGTTTCTTCTTCCAGCGAAAGCGTCCAGATCGCAAATCCGTGGGTGGATTGCAAGACCATTGAGGATGCACAGACGTTGGCTGGCTTTGACTTTCAGCTGCCTGAAATCCCCGGTTATACCATCGACAACATCAGCGTACTTGAAAATGAAATGATTCAGGTCATTTACATCAATGGCCAGAAAGAAATCTGCGTTCGCAAGGCAGCTGGAACGAACGATGCCAGCGGCGATTACAACACCTACGATACGTCTGTAACCAAAGAGCTGGATGGTTATGATGTGAAGATCAAGGGCAACGATGGCAAATTTAATCTTGCCATCTGGACGGGCGAGGAGTATGCTTACTCTGTTTCCATTTCGGATGCGCTGTCCGAAGATGATATGACGGAACTGACTGAACGTGTCGTTCTCGTCAATATGCTTCTTGGAGGCGACCCTGCAACTTGGGGGCCTGCATCGAGCAGCGCAAATTGATTTTCCGCAGGAGGAAGTACCATGACCGGCAGTCTTGCCTTACAACCGAAAATCCCACTGGGCGTATGGGTGCGTTTGAAAATTCAATCCGTACTTCGTTTTGTGGCGGCTTTAAGCTCGGAAAAGCAAACAGCACGACCTGCACCGGCAGTAGATGCAGGACGCTTGCTGGATGATTACGGAAACTCTATTCTGCGAATGGCATACTCTTACCTGCACAACATGGACGATGCCGAAGATATTTTGCAGGAAACACTCTTGCGCTGCATCCAGACGAATCCGACGTTTGAAAATTCGGTTCACGAAAAAGCGTGGCTGCTGCGCGTAGCGGCCAATTTGAGCAAAGACCGCCTGCGCTCTGAAAAGCTGCGAGAACACGCCGACATTGACGAACTGGATGAAACGCTCGCCGCAGAACAACGAAATGATCTCGCCTTCGTCTGGGATGCCGTGAAGCAGCTGCCGCCGCGTTACCGGGAAGCTGTCCACCTGTTTTACTGCGAGGACTGCACGGTAGCGCAGATCAGCAAAATTCTGAATCGAAAAGAAAGCAGTGTGCGGTCTGACCTGCACCGTGGCCGGGAAAAGCTGAAAGAAATTTTGAAGGAGGCGTATGACTTTGAGCCAGTCGTACCGTGAAGCGATGGAACATATCGAAGTGACCCCTGCTATGCGTGAACGCATCCTGCAAAATCTCAAAACTACCGCTTCCAAGCCGGTCAAAGAGAACGTGGTGCATTTTGTTCCATGGAAGCAGATTATTTCTTTTGCCGCTTGCGCGGCGGTTCTGATCGTAGGCGTTACTGTACTGCCGCATGGTGACGAACTGGGAAGCGCATCTTCTTCAACGGACAGCATGGTGGGTACCGCCGCTCCTACACAGGAATTTTCTTCGGCAGAGGGGCTGTCCGCTGCTGCCGGATTTTCCGTGTCGGAACCGCAGAATCTCCCATTTGAGGTGCAGACAACAACCTATACACTCATCTGGGGTGAGATTGCACAGGTCAAACAAACCGGAACAGAGGAACAGCGTGTTATCTTCCGTGTTTCTCAAGACAACGAAGATAATTCTGGCGACTATACGATCTACAAAACAGAACAGCAGTTGAATTACAACGGCATTGATATCACCTTGAAGGGCAGTGCGGATGGCTTCCATCTGGCTGTCTGGCAAGCAGATGGCTTCTCTTATTCGCTGAATTCTTCCGTCGGTCTGTCTGTCGATGCGATACAAACCCTTGTGGAAAGCCTGTACTAGCGAAACAGAGGATGCCTCGGTCGAGACGTCCTCTGTTTCATTTCAAAAGAAAAAATTTAAATTGCGGTGAAGCCCACGCCCTCGAACACCTTGGCGGCTTCATCGGTCTGCAGATAAGCGAGGAACTCCTTGGCAGCGGACGCAGTGGCGTCCAACTGGTTCATCTGCTTCTGACCGGCAGAGATGAACAGGTCGCAGTCTGCGCCCTCCTGGATCTGAGTTTTCAGGGTTCCGGAGAAATCGAAGTTGAAGCTGAAGGTCACGCCAGGGTTCTCGGCAGAGTAGGTCTCGGCGATGGCGTTCAGCGTCTCGGTCAGAGATGCGGCGGCAATGCGGATGCCGTGCTTTTTCTCTCCCAGACATAGATGTTTTCCTTGCCAATAGAAAGCAGAACGGGGATGTCCTCTGGCTGAACGATATGTCCCTTGCGGAACTTTGCCCCCTTGAACTCACCGGGGATGATCTGCGTGATATCGTGACAGAGCACCTGCCCTACCGCGTCTTCGGTACGAATCAGTTTCATTGCGTTCTCCTCCTCACAGGGCTGGCATCTGCATAAAGCTCCATTCCTTCTCTATGTGCCAATCTTCGGCAGTGTCGTGTCCCACTGCAATAAAGTATAGCAGAGAATTTCTCCTGAGAAAAGATGGTATTTTTTATGATTTGGTTCAGAACGCTTTTCGATGGAAGCAAGCTATTCAAAACAAAGCAGGGGCACTGCACAAAATATGCAATGTCCCTGTTGTTCAACTCCAGAATACTGTTTTTGCGTTTTGGTATAAAATCAGATGCTTTTGTTCCTCTGCCAGTTCTGGATCTTTGGCGATGGTATCCACCATATCCTGATACCGGAAACGGCACAGGTTGGATGGTGTATCCGTGCCGAACAGCAGCCGATCCGCGCCTACCGTTTTGGCTGCGCAGTGAATAAACTGCCGTGTTACCGGGAAAGGAGGTTCGTCTGGGCGAACGTTGTGTTGAAGAGACGCCAGATCAAACCAGACGTTCGGCAGACGCAGCAGTTCCAGCCCCTCCTGCATCGCATGCAGCTCCGTCTGTTTGGGTGCCAGAAGGTGACAAACCACAAACTTCATCCGAGGGTGACGTAAAATCAGGTTTTGTAACGCTGTGATCTGGCTGCTGGGGCTGCCCAGTTTGCCAATATCGATGACGAACACAAGACCATGCTCATCAGCAAAAACCGCTTCCCGCTCCATCATCTTACCATCCAGCGAAAACACCGGATGGTTTGCCATCAGTCCGGAGCCAGTACTGACCTCAAACTTGACGACCCGGATGCCAAGCTCCTCAAAGAGATGATGTATCACAGCATCCCTGTTCCGGCTGTAAGGATCATAGGCGGCAGCAGCAAGAAAACGTTCCGGGTATTTTTGCTGGGCGTTGTAGCTGTACTGGTTCTGAAACCCCAGATACCCGCCCTGCAGCAGGACAGCGCGCTCCACCTCGTGAGCGTCCATGATCTCCAATACTCGCTCCGGCGTAACCCGATCAGTGTTCCACTCTTCCGGAATGACCTGACAGATAGAGCCATCCGCATACATCCCGCGTCCACCGCCAATGGAGCGCATTTCACCGCCTGCTCCGGTGCCTGCAATACACTGTACCAGATGAACATGGGCATCAATTACTTTCATGTTCATTTTCCTCCAACCAGTGCCACAGCCACATCATTGACATTCGTGCCGGTAGCACCGGTGATAATAAGTCCATCCACGGACTGCAATGCGTGGTAGGCATCATTGTTTTGCAAAGTTTCAAACACATTCCAGCCTTTGGAAGTCAGTGCCGCAAGGCTACCCCCATCCACATAGCCGCCCGCGGCATCGGTTGGACCGTCGGTACCATCGCTTCCGATGGAAAAGACTGCCGCGTTCAGCCCTGCAAGTGCCGGGGCGGCGGCGAGAGCCAGCTCTTGATTGCGTCCGCCCAGACCTTTTCCGGTCAGGTGGACGACTGTCTCCCCGCCTGCGATAAAGGCCCGCTTTTTCCCTTGCCCCGCATGGGTGCGGACAACCGAGCCGAGGAAGCCGCCTGCCTCCCTTGCCTCACAGCAGAGCCGATCCGTCAGGAGAATGGGCTCGTAGCCCAGCTTCCGGCAGGCGGCAGCCGCTGCGGCGCATAGCTCCCGCACACTGCCTGTGATCTGAGTTGTCACGTTGTCAAGGGTCTTGGGTGTTTCCTGCCGCAAAAGTTTTTTCGCCTGTGCGGAGAGATCCATCCGGTACTTCTCCGCAATGGCAAGAGCCTGTTCGCAAGTAGAGGTATCCGGCGTCGCCGGACCGCTGGCGATCATGTCCAGCGGATCCCCGAGAATATCGCTCAGCACGACGCTGAACACCTGCGCCGGAGCGCAGGCTTGCGCAAACCGCCCGCCCTTGACGCCAGAGAGCCGCTTGCGGATGGTGTTCATCTCTACGATGTCCGCTCCGCTGGCAAGAAGCCGACTCGTGATGTCTTGTAATTCTGTACCGGAGATCAGCGGCTTTTCAAACAGCGCACTGCCGCCGCCGGAGAGCAAAAACAGCACGGTGTCCTCCGCCGTCAGGTCTTGAACCAGCTCCAACGCTTTCTCCGTTGCCGCAAAGCCATTCTCGTCCGGGATCGGATGTCCTGCTTCATAACAATTTACTCCGGGAATTTCGCCCTTCACATGGTCGTATTTGGTCACGACTACGCCGCCGTCCACGTGACCCAGTGTTTCCACTGCGGCATGAGCCATCTGCCACGCGACCTTACCTGCCGCCACCAGAAGCACCCTTCCGCCTTTCGGTGTAAAGGCTTTCAGCGCACGGCGCACCGCTTCATCCGGCAGAACAGCCTTCAGGCTGAAACGGATGATCTCGTCCGCATCCTTTCGCAGCGTTGGATTCATGAAACAGTCCTCCTTGAGGCGTAGATTTTACAGCAGACCGGCTTCGGTCATTGTCTTGACAAATCCCTGCTTTGCCGAGCCGTCCGGAGTCGGCAGAGTGGGCAGATAAGGTACGCCGACCTTCTGACCGCGCAGATTTGCCATATCCTTTGCCGCGACCGGAAAGCTTGCGGCGTCCATCGACAGGCGTACCGGATTCAGCTTGAATTGCGCTTCCAGACTGCCCGCCAAGTCTCCGGCGGCAAACTTATTATACACATCGGTGATCAGCTCCGGCATAAAGTTTGCGGCGGTGCAGACGCCGCCCACCGCGCCGTGGCAGAGGCTTGCGTACAGCAGCGTATCCTTGCCGCCAAACACCTTGAAGCCTACATCGCGGGTACGGCGGATGAATTCCGACGTTTGGGTGATATCGCCGCTGGTGTCCTTCATTCCCACAATGTTGGGGACGTTGTGTGCCAGCTCTTCCACCAGCTTCGCGCTCATGGTGTAACCGACCCGTCCGGGGTTATTATACAGCAGAACCGGCGTTTCAGGAACACTTTCGGCGATGGTCTTGAAGTGGTTGTACAGCTCGTCGTAGGTGGGTTTGAGGAACATGGGCTGCAAGATGCTGACCGCAGCCGCGCCATTCCTGACCGCCATCTGTGCCAGACGGCAACACTTTTTCGTGCTGATCGCGCCGATGCCGAAGTAGACTGGAACACGTCCCGCAGCCTCATCGACCATGATTTTCAAGCCGCGCTCCATCTCATCCTCTTCCACCATGTAGAACTCACCATTGGAGCCAAAGGCGAGGATGCCGGATACACCGCCCTCGATGACATAATCGACCTGCGCCCGCATCCCGACCTCGTCAATTGTTTCATTTTCATCAATGACAGTCAGGATGGGAACGACGACACCTTTCATAAATTCGGTATTCATCCCAAAAGCCTCCTCAGCGACCGATTTTGATATCTGTCAGGTACTCGTAGTACTGGGCAATGGCACTGTGATCCGCCTGCCCCTTCTCGTGGTTATGCAGCCACTGGAAGATCTCCTGAACCTCGGCGGTCATCGGGACGGGCGCGCCGACGGCATGGGCACAGTCCAGAACATTGTTCAGGTCTTTGATGTGGAGGTCGATCTTGAAGCCGGGCTTATCGTTGCCCTCGATCATCATGGGAGCTTTCGCATTCATGACCGTCGAGCCTGCCAGACCGCCCTTGATAGCGGCAAAGACGGCGCTAGGGTCAACTCCCGCCTTTTGTGCCAGAGTCAGAGCCTCTGCCAGTGCCTGAATGTTGCAGGCGACGATGATCTGGTTTGCCAGCTTGGTGGTGTTGCCTGCGCCTACCTCACCACAGCGGACGACCGAAGATCCCATTGCCGCCAGCAGTGCTTTATACTGGTCAAATACCTCCTGCTTGCCGCCGACCATGAAGCTCAGCGTGCCGTCAATGGCTTTCGGCTCACCACCGGAGACGGGAGCGTCCAGCATCTCGATATTCTTCTCTGCCAGAGCCACAGCGATCTCCTTCGAGGCGACCGGATTGATGGAAGAGCAGTCGATGAAGACTGCGCCCGGCTTCATGTGGGCTGCCACACCGTTTTCGCCCAGCATGACCTCCTTGACCTGCGGGGAATTGGGCAGCATGGTAATGACGACATCGCACTGGTCGCCGATCTCCTGCTGCGTCGCCCCCTTTGCGCCGGCTGCTTCCAGCTCCTTGACGGACGCCTGACTGCGGTTATTCACCAGCAGATCAGTATAACCTGCTTTCAACAGATTTTTTGCCATGGGTTTGCCCATAATGCCAAGACCAATAAATCCGATTTTCATAATCGTACCCTCCACGATTCGCAATGTTTCTTATCAGATAGTATAGCCCGCTTCTTCCATGCCGTCCAGCAGAATGTCAACAACCGCCTCGCCGTCGCTCTCGTCGTAATCCATAGTATCAAAGACCTCCTGATATACGCCGACGCCTTCTCCCTTCAGGGAATCATCCTCAAACAGGGGATCGAACTGGAATCCACAGAACTCGAGGACCTTGCGGTTGGACTCCTCGACCAGTGCGTCAATTGCACCTGCTGCCTGCGCAGCGGACAGTCCGGCTTTTGAAACCGGAATGCCGCACTGAGAGCCCATGATCTCTGCGCCTTCCTTCTCGTTCAGCAGGAAGTTGATGAGCATTGCGGCTTCTGCGGGGTGCTCACAGGTCTGGGTGATCGCCAGTCCCATCGAGACCTTGGTAAAACCGCCATTGTAATCGCCGAATTTGATCTCGTCGCCAACAATAAAGCCGTCACGGTTATCGGCATCCAGAGCGTCCCGATATTTGACAGCGGAAGAATCCCACTCGAGAATGCCTGCGATCTTGCCCTCGATCCATTCGCTGGACTGGCTGGCAGTGGTGCTGCCGTTGGAGCCGTAGTAGGTAGGCAGCGGCATCACAACATGCTTCTCGACCAGACTGCGGATGAAATTCAGGCCTTCCACGATCTCATCACGGGTATAATTCAGAGTCGAGGTCTCAGGGTCAGCCCAGTCCTTACCGTACTTGGACTCGAGGTAGAACACCATCAGGATCATACGATCGTAGCCTGTCATGTGGAGCGGGTAATAGTCGTCGCCCAGCTTGGTCTTGAAGGTTTCTCCCGCGGCATACAGATCATCCAGCGTCTTGGGATAATCCTCAATGCCTGCCTTTTTGAAGGTCGTCATATTCCAGTAGAAAATGCGTCCGGTAATTGCGACCGGAATCGCCTGCTGTGAGTCTGCGACATAGCAGGCCTTCAAGGAATTCCCATCCCACTGGGACAGATCGATGTAGTCTGAGACCTCGTTGATATCCAGGAAGGTCTGACCACTGCCGGAGTAGCGGTACAGCCAGTTCCAGTTGACCTGGCAGACATCCTCCGCCACACCGCTGGCGAACTTGGTAGACATGGTGTCTTCCCAGCCGGACCATGCCGCATAGGTCGGATTGACGGTGATGTTGGTGTACTTCTTGGAAAATGCCTGCAATGCCTCCTGATACGCCACATGACGGGACTCGCCGCCCCACCAGCTCATCGTAAGAGTGACATCCTCCGTAGAAGCAGCGGCTGAAGCGGAAACTGCCGAGGCAGTGCTGGATACAGCAGCGGAGCTGGAGCTTCCGCCGCAGGCAGTCAGCAGACCAGCCGCGCCCAAAACACCAGCGGCTTTCAGGAAATCTCTGCGTGCGATCTTATTGGTTTTCATAATCTTTTCCTTTCATGTTTTGTGTGAATGTATTTCGGCGCAAATGGCGCAAATTCAGATCAGGTAATGGGTGCGGGATTAAAGATGCACATATCGTTGTGGAAACCATACTGGTCGCTGTACGGCTCTTTGGTACCGCTGGCAACATCCAGAATCAGGTTAAAAATTTCTGTGCCGACTTCAGCGATGGTCGCCTCTCCCGTCGCGACATGACCTGCCGAAATGTCGATGAGGTCGAACCACTGTTCCTTCATCTCATTGCGGCTGCACACCTTGATGACCGGTGCTACATCCAGACCATACGGCGTGCCGCGTCCGGTCATAAACACCTGTAAGCCAATGCCGGATGCCACCTGCGACGGACCGCAGACAATATCGGAAGCGGGGGTAGCAGCAAAGATCAGACCATGTTTGGTGGGCTTTTCCGCTGGAGAAAGC
>CAVEGP010000035.1:0-20650 GCA_963615155.1 Bacteroides uniformis
TACAAAAAATCCGAACCCTTCTCCTATCGAAAAAAAGTTCGGATTTTGTTGTTGTAGTGCACCTCCAGGGACTCGAACCCTGGGTCCACTGATTAAGAGAGCAAGCCGCAGATTCGTCTCAATTTTGAGAAGCTTCGTTTTATTGCATCTTTTAATCGACTCAGCGTGATTTTTTGCTTTAAAATTTCCGCACTCTTTGTCGAATTTTGCAGCCAAAAGCACCCTTTGCACGTTTTGAAGCCGTGCAAAATCCGTGTAAAAACCGTGCACTTACTCTCCAACAAATAAAAATCATCTTATCCCCGCTGACTTGACGGCATTGGTTTGAGTGACCACACACCAAAATCAAGTCTAGGAGGATTTGTTATAATGAAACTGTTTTTCTTCCGATGGGGACATTCCCAGTATCAAGTCACGATGAGGGCCATCAGATAAAATTCTGTAGAACTTTCGTCCTCAGCAGGCAAAATGGTGATCTCCACGGTATGTTCTTTCCGTTCTCCGTGATGCAGGATAGGCTGCAAATACAGGCAGTCGCCCCAGTCTTCCTCAAAATTTCCATCCAACAGAACAGCGTGCGCAGTATCACCGTCCAGAACCAGCTGCGCCCGCAGCGCTGGACGGCGGATGTTTTTGCGGTACTGTACGGCAATGCAGGAAGCATCCACCGCAAATGTGATCTTGTCCCCCGGTGCGCTGCCGATCCAGCCGTTTTTCCAGTGGTCGAGATGGCCCAGCTTTTCCGCGGGGTCCGCCCGGAAACCTTTCCGTTTGGGTGAAATCTCCCGAATCGTCAGTCGTCGGGCGTTTTCATAGGCATTCGCTGTCAGCGGAGCAGGAAAATGAGCTTCCTCCTCCGGTTCGTTCCGGTGGGCATTGACCGTTTTCAGCAGTTTAATGATCTCGCCAGCCACCAGACTGTGTCCGAAATCGTTTGGATGCAGACCATCCGGACTGAGCAATGTCCAACAGGCATATCGACCTGTGCGCAGGTCTTTGTAAATGCTGTCCCGAATGCTGACGTGAGGCACACCATAGTGGTTTCCGACCGCTACATGGTCATCCTCAGCAGTCAGACCGGTGTTGTAGTAAATGTTGTTCAACAGTATCACCGCAGGGCGGGACGGCCATGTCAGCAGCTTGCGAAGGAGTCCCTCATAGACCTCTTTCCGGAAAGGCAGTTTTATATCGTTGACGCTGAAATCCACCACCACAAGATCTGGCTGGTACATCAGCAGATCCGTCACGGCACGGGAAACGCCATAAAAGGAATCCGTACCGCCGATGCCACCATTGACATAATGAAATCTTGCCTGCGGAAAAGTGTCCACGAACCACTGATACACACGGAACGCATAGCTATTTTCATCCTCTGAAGCCAAACTGCCCTGTGTGATGGAGCCGCCCAGAAAGCCGAGGGTCAGCTCCTCTCCGGTGACAGCATGGCAGAACAGGTGTTTCAGGCGGGCAAAATTGAGGTCAGCCATCATAGAACGCTCCTTGCCAATCATCAATGAAATTTCACACAAATATTGTAGTACATTTTTGGAGAAATCGTCAATCCCCATGTACATTTTCAGAGTTCAGCACAAGAAGGCAACCGTCGTCTTAGCGATGTTGACTGGAAAATCAGCCCAAATGCCGCCGTCTGGAGACTTAACTCTGAATTTAGTTTTTATTAGCCCGTATCGTTTAGCTTGAGTGTCTGCGGAGAATGTGCTATCATCGGGCAAACGAAACGCAGGAGGGGCGAACCATGGAGCAATTGCAAAAAGCGGCACTTTCCCTGCTGCCCGAGGTGCGGGCACTGGGACGGCACACAGGCCGGGATCCTCTGACCTTATTCTGGACAGCCAGCGGCATCGAGTTGGACTTTACCGGAAGCGAGTTGTGGGTGGATCTCTTTGCGGATTACGATACAGTCGAGCCTTGGATCAGCGTGGAGCTGGACGGCACATGGATCGCCCGCTTTGCGGTAAATCCGGGATCCGGTCGTGTCTGCCTGTTCCGGGGGATGACGCCGGGCAGAAAAAAACACATCCGGCTGCTAAAAGACGTGCAGGTGATGCACGACGACCCTGCGCATCTGCTTCAGATCACGGGTCTGGAATACGCAGGCGGTGTGTTTCTCTTGCTGCCCAAGCCAAACTATCGGCTGGAATTTGTGGGCGACAGCATCACCAGCGGTGAGGGTGCTATCGGAGCGCAGGCAGAGGAGGACTGGGTGGGAGCATTCTTCTCGGTGGAGAATCACTACGCACGGATGACTGCCGATGCGCTGGGCGCAGAGTACCGCTGCCTTTCCCAAAGCGGCTGGGGCATCGTGACCGGATGGGATAATGATGTACGTCATGTGATGCTGCCTTACTACACACAGGTGTGCGGCGTGGCGGTGGGAGAGCGCAGCGAAGCTCTTGGTTCACAACAGGAAAACGACTTTGCGGCGTGGCAACCGGATGCGGTCATCATCAACTTGGGCACAAACGACTGCAATGCCTTTGACAATCCACCGTGGACAGATCCGGATACCGGTGAGACGTATCAGATGCGGCGGATATCCAATGGAGATTTCCACCCAACAGATGCGCAGAAAATCGCCGACGGCGTCCAGAGCTTCCTTGCGCTGGCTCGGGAAAAGAATCCGAAAGCAAACCTGATCTGGTGCATCGGGATGCTGGGAGCAGACATCGCACCCGTGCTGCGGCAGGGCATGGAACAGTATAAAGCTGTGTCTGGCGATGAGCAGGTATTTCTGCTGGAGCTGCCTGACACCACTCCGGAAACCATGGGGGCACGCCGACATCCCGGCGCAGCGTGCCATCAGCAGGCGGCTCAGGTGCTGACAGATTTTTTGAAAACAATTTTATAAAGAAACAGCGTGCAGTTTTTTCTCCACAAAGGAGAAATCAATCTGCACGCTGTTTTTGTTTTTAATAGATCAGGTGGATTCTCTTCGTACAAAACCGCCCGGAACGATAACCGTGGGCGCAATGGCAGTTTTATGCGCCATCTTGCGGCGAAGCTGTGCCACAACCGTTTTCGCCATGCCGTCCAGATCGACCCTGTAGCTGGTCAGCGGAGGGTTGCAGATGAGGGAATAACGGTAATCGTCGTATCCGGTCACAGCCACATCCTGCGGAACACGGTAGCCGTTCCGTTTGAGCGTCTCCACCAGATTGTAAGCCACCTCATCGCAGTTACACACAAAGGCATCCGGCATTTCGTGAGGCAGAGAAAATGGGATGAATTTGCCCTGATCGTCTCGGTCCTCCAGTCGCCACTCGTCCCGAATGGGCAGACCTGCACGGAGCAGAGCCTTGGTATAGCCCAAATAGCGATCCATGATGGAGCTGGTGGAAAGCACGCTGCCCACAAAACCGATATTCCGCCGCCCTGTGGAAATGAGATGCTCGGTGAGCGTATAACTGCCGCTGACATTGTCGCTGAGCACGCAGTCCGCCGCGATGGCATCATCGTAGAAATCCAGCAGCATAAAAGGCACACCGGACTGCACGGCAGTGGCAAGGTAGCGGCGGCTGATCTCACCCATAAAGATGAGACCGTCCACCTTTCGGTTCACCAAGAATGTAGGCATATTGCAGCTTTTTTCTGCCTGCGGAAGGACGATCTCCATCAGCACCGAGATGTCCTGCTCTGCCGCGCACTTGAGCACCGCCCGATAAAGATTGGAGTAAAAGGCATTCTCGTTGAAGAACCGATCCGCCACAAGGATGCCAATGCTCTCCCCTCCTGTCTGTGTCTGCGCCCGAGCAGGAAGCTGATAACCCATTTCTGCTGCCATAGCGACGATCTTTGCCCGCATCTCCTCACTGACGCCATCCTTGCCGGCAAGACCTTTGGAGACGGACACTGTGCTGATGCCCAGCCGTTTTGCGATATCCGCCATCCGTACTGCTTTCGACATGATTCACACGACCTTCTTTCCACCTAATAAAAGAGTAACTGCTGTGCCTGTTAGCTTACACCAAGCATACCAGCTTTTGAGCGCGCCGTCAACCGGAGAAATGGATCCGAAAGACGATTTCCCCGCTGTTTTGCGGAGAGAACAAGGTCATTTTTAGGATTTTGTGAGTAAATTTTTAGTTAATTGTTAGCTAAGTAAAATTTTACTCTCAATTTTTTCTGATATATCCCGAAAATCACGGTCAATTTTCACAATACTTTTGTTTGAAATGTGCTTATGTGACGAAACTTTTTGTATATATTGACAACAAGTCGGAACAGGCATATACTTAAATCACAAAAAGCAAGCGTATCGGATTAGCTAAAATTGTATTTAATTAAAGTTAATTCGATACTCAAAGCACAAAGGAAAAGGGTTCATAAAGAAGGAGGACATTTCTTATGCGTAAGGTCAATCGTCGCAGCTTTCTGAAAGCCACAGGTATTCTGGCAGCAGCATCCGCTCTGGCGGCCTGCGGCGGAAACAATGATTCCAGCACCGCAGCTTCTAGCGGTTCTGCGGCAGGCAGTGAAGGCGCGAAGGCTTACAATGAACTGACCGTCGGCGTGGACAACACCGATCTGGCTGTGGAGCTGAAGATCCTCAGCAACCGCACCGACCTGATCGACGACGGCACCTTCGGCGGCTACGTTGCTGAGTTTCAGAAGCTGTACCCCAATATCACCATCAAGTATGAGGGCATGACCAACTATGCGGATGATATGACCACCCGTCTGACATCCAACGACTGGGGCGATGTCTGCATGATCCCCACCACCATCCCTCTGACCGAGTTGAGCGATTATTTTGAACCTCTGTGCGCTGTGGACGACATCAGCGGTGAATACAACTTTGCTTCCAACCGCGCTTATGACGGCACAGCCTACGGTATCCCCTCCACCGGCAACGCACAGGGCATCGTCTACAATAAAAAGGTATTTGAGGCGGCTGGTGTGACTTCCATCCCCAAGACGCCGGATGAGTTCCTCGACGCTTTGCAGAAAATCAAGGACTACGATCCTTCCATTGATCCGCTGTATACCAACTATGCGGCAGGCTGGACCATGAGCGCGTGGGATGGCTACATTGGCGGCGGAGCGACCGGAGACCCCGACTGGATGAACATCACCATGCCCCAGACCAAAGACCCGTTCGCAAAGGGTGCGCTGGGCGCAGATGATATGGGTCCTTACGCGGTTTACTACGTACTGTATGAGGCAGTCAAACGCGGTCTGACCGAAGCCGACCCCACCACCACCGACTGGGAAGGCTGCAAGCCCCGCATGAATAACGGTCAGATCGCTGCTATGGCACTGGGAAGCTGGGCGATCATCCAGATGCAGCAGGCTGGTGACAACGGTGATGATGTTGGCTATATGCCGTTCCCCATCAGCGTCAACGGCAAACAGTATGCAAGTGCCGGTGCCGACTACTGCTTCGGCGTGAACAAGAACACCACCGACGACAAGAAGCTGGCTGCAAAGCTGTACATCAAGTGGTTCAGCGAGTCCTCCAACTTTGCTTACGATCAGGGCGGTGTACCGGTGCTGAAGAGTCAGGATTACCCCGACACTCTGGCAGCGTTCGACGGCATCGACCTGCTGGAGGACACTCCGGCTCCCTCTGAACTGGCAGATCTGGGCACGGAGGTCCAGCAGGAGGCAGAGCTGATGCTGAATGCCGACCAGACCCATGTCATGCGCATTGTCGAGGCTGGTATCAACGGGGATGAGACGCTGGACGATATCGTGGCAGACTGGAACGCCGCATGGAACAAGGCTGTCGATATCTGCGCGCCCCAGTGATCGTCTTACAGAAACGAATCTTGCAGGGCGGGCGGCTGTCCGCCCCGCTTTGGGTAAAAGGAGGTCTCCTCTATGGCATCTTCCGCAACGGTATCCGTCCCAAAGAAGCGTAAGAGCTTCAGGGAGTTCTGGCGCAGTATGCGCGGTCAGCAGATCATCGTTACACTGGTGTTCCTGTTCGTGCCGTTGCTTCTGCTCTTTATGTTCACCTACCTGCCGTTCTTCAAAATGGTGGAGTTCAGCTTCTTCAAGATGAAGTACATCGGTCGCCGCACCTTCGTCGGATTCAAGAACTACATTGATGTTTTCACACGAGACGACTGCTTCCATGCGTTGAGCCTGAGTCTTTACTACATGGCAGGCTCTGTAGTGCAGATGGCGTTGGCACTTCTGTTCGCCACTATCCTGAGCTTCAAGTGTAAGGGCAGCAAATTCTTCCGTGGCGCGCTCTACTTCCCGTGCCTGATCTGCGGCATCTCGGTGGGCTTCATCTTCAAATTTTTCTTCACCCACGGCCTTGTGCTGGACACCCTGCTGAGCTGGGTGGGCTTTGATGTGGATACGCTTCCGTTCTGGCTGCGGGATGAATCCATCAACAATATCGTACTGGTAGCCTGTTCCATCTGGAAATACATCGGTCAGAACATCGTCATGTTCATCGGCGCGATCGCTTCGGTCGATCCGGTTCTTTACGAGGCTGCTGAGATCGACGGCGCAAACGCATGGCATCGCTTCAAGGATATCATCCTTCCGTCCATCAGCACCATCGTGGTGCTCAACCTCATTATCTCGGTATCCGGCGCACTGTCCGCCTTCGAGATGCCTTACGTCGTCACGGGTGGCGGCTTCAACACCTCTACCTATTTCGTCGTCATGGATAAGATCGCACATACCGACCAGAAGGTCGGTCTTGCATCGGCAATGGCTGTTGTTCTGCTGATGCTCATTATGATCGTCACCTATATCCAGAAGGGCGTGGAGCACTGGCTGGAGCACCGCAGCGACCGACCTGTCAAGGTCAGAAAGTGAGGCGGAAAGTATGAATGTATCCAAAAGCGAAACCACATCCATCAAAGTGAAACAGACGCTCATCAGCATCTGCAAGTACACACTTCTGATCTTTGCGGCTTTTGTAGCTCTGGTTCCAATCGTTTCCTGCATCTTCACAGCCTTCAAGACCGAGGAAGAGTATGCGAATACCAATGTCATCACCCTGCCCAAGAGCTTCCTGAATCTCGATAACTTCATCACCGCATGGAACAAAGCGAACATGGGGCGTGCTTTCCTGAACAGCTTTATCATCCTGATCTGTGTCCTTGCGGGCAGCATTATGATCAGCGCTATGCTGGCTTATGTCCTCAACCGCTTCAAATTCCCCGGCAACAACCTTATCCGCAACCTGTTCACCATCGCCACCCTGATTCCCGGCATCGCTTCTCAGGTCACAGTCTATCAGATCATGACAGCCCTGCATCTGGTCAACTCCATGCCCGGCTACATCATCCTGATGATGGGAACCGACGTCATCACCATCTACATCTTCCTGCAGTTCTTCGAGAATCTTTCGCCCACGCTGGATGAAAGTGCCATTCTGGATGGCTGCACTTACTTTGGTGTGTTTTTCAAGATCCTGCTTCCCCTGCTGAAGCCCGCTATCGTCACCAGTGCGATCCTGAAGGGTGTGGGCACTTACAACGAATATTATATGGCAAACCTCTACTTGCAGGATAAAACCAAATATCAGGTCGTGGCTACCTCGCTGTATGTGTTCTCCGGTCCGATGGGAAACCAGTACAACTACATCTGCGCCGGTGTCATCATCACCATCATTCCTGCCCTGATCGTTTTCCTGCTCTGTCAGGATCAGATCTACAGCGGCATGGCTGCGGGCGCAGTCAAGGGCTAAAGTTGCGACCGCTGCCTGCGGCAGAAACAGGGAGCAGCTTTTAGCGCAGCGGTCTGCAATACGCGAGACCCGCCCAAGGGGCGAAGCGGATTCAGGGAACCGCAAGAGGGCGTTGAAGCCGTTGCCCGCACAAAAAGCGGACAGAGCTTGATGCTCTTGAACTCGTCATTCACTCTTTTTCTCCTTCATAATCTGCCGATTCCCTTCGTCTGTACCCATAGACGGAGGGAAGAAGGCAGGAGAAAATCAATCATCTTCTTTTACAGGAGTTTTATTTATGAGCAACATAAAAATGTTCTGTGACGACCTTCCCAACATCCCCTGGCAGGAAAAGCCTGCCGATGTCACGGGTCCGGTCTGGCGTTACACCGAAAACCCTATCATCGACCGCAACCCGCTGCCCGGTGTAGCCCGGATCTTCAACAGTGCCGTCGTTCCCTATCAGGGTAAATTCATCGGCGTATTCCGCGGCGAGCAGGTCAATGGCGTGCCCTATATCTATCTGGGACATAGCGAGGATGCTATCCACTGGACTTTTGACAAGGAAAAGATCCCCTTCGTTAACGAAAAGGGCGAGCCTGCCATGCCGGTCTACGCCTATGACCCCCGTCTGGTCAAAGTGGAGGACACCTATTATGTCATCTGGTGTCAGGATTTCTACGGCGCATCCATCGGCATCGCCAAGACCACCGATTTCAAGACGTTTGTCCGCATCGAGAACCCATTCATCCCGTTCAACCGGAATGCGGTGCTCTTCCCCCGCAAGATCGGCGGCATGTACACCATGCTGAGCCGTCCTTCGGACAGCGGTCACACACCGTTTGGTGATATCTTCCTGAGCCAGAGTCCGGATATGGAGTTCTGGGGGCGTCACCGCCATGTGATGAGCAAAGGCTCCAATTGGTGGGAGAGCGTGAAGATCGGCGGCGGCGCTGCCCCCATTGAGACCAGCGAGGGCTGGCTGTTGTTCTACCATGGCGTCACCGGCACCTGCAACGGTTTCGTTTACTCTATCGGCGGCGCGATCCTTGACCGCGATGAGCCGAGCAAGGTGCTCTATCGGTGTGAAAACTTCCTGCTGACTCCGGAAAAATGGTATGAGGAGCGTGGCTTCGTGCCGAATGTATGCTTTCCCTGCGCAACGCTGCAGGACGCAGCCACCGGTCGCATCGCTTTGTACTATGGTTGCGCTGACAGCTATGTCGGTCTTGCCTTTACCACCGTAGATGAGGTGGTAGAGCACATCAAGGCTCACGATTACGCAGGACCCACCGACCACGAAGTCGGCATCCGCTGACAAACGAGCCTGTCCCGATCCGCTCGGGACGGGCTCATTTGGGTAAAACAGGAGGGAACTTCCTATGGCAACCATCAAGCAGGCAGCCGAAGAAATGCTGCTGCACAATATCATCCCGTTCTGGAAACGGATGCGGGATCAAGAGCACGGCGGCTTTTACGGCTATATGGATTTTGACCTGAATCTTGACCAGACTGCGGAGAAAGGCTGCATCCTCAACAGCCGCATCCTGTGGTTCTTCTCTGAAGCGGCGATGCTGACAGGCCGTGCAGATCTGACCGATGACGCCCGCCACGCCTATGCGTTTTTCACCGAACATTGCTGCGATGTGGAAAATGGCGGTGTCTATTGGAGCTGCGACTATACCGGAAAACCGCTGGATACCACCAAGCACACCTACAATCAGGGCTTTGCCATCTATGCCCTCTCAGCCTATTACCGTCTGACCGGAGAAAAAGCCGCTCTGGCTCTCTCAAAAGAGATCTTCCGCCTCATCGAGCAGCACTGCACCGACAGCGAGGGGTATCTGGAAGCCTTTACCGTTGATTGGAAACCGGAGAGCAACGAAAAGCTTTCCGAGAACGGTGTCATGGCAGCCAGGACCATGAACACTCTGCTCCACGTGTTCGAGGGTTACGCAGGACTGTATCAGGCAAGCCACGACCCCGAGGTGGGTCAGGCTCTGCGCCGAATCCTTGCGATCTACGAGCACAAAATCTACAGTCCTGCGTTGCACCGTCAACTGGTGTTCTTTGATGAGCATTATAACTCCATCATCGACCTATACAGCTATGGTCACGACATTGAGTCCAGCTGGCTCATCGACTGGGGCTGCGACCTGCTGGGCGATGCAGAGCTTTCTGCCCGCATCCACACCATCAATTCCGATCTGGCGGCGCATATCTACAAGGAAGCCTATCTCGACCATTCTATTGTGAATGAGTGTGATCGCGGCAAGGTGGACACCACCCGTGTCTGGTGGGTACAGGCCGAAGCAATTTTAGGTTTCGTGAACGAATACCAGAAAAGCGGTGACACAAAATACCGCGACGCAGCAGCCGATATCTATCACTACATCTGCAATGTCATAGTCGACAAACGTCCTGGCAGTGAGTGGTTCTGGGATGTGGACGCCAGCGGTCAGCCCAGCAGCCGCAAACCCATTCTTGAACCTTGGAAATGCCCCTACCACAATGGTAGAATGTGTATGGAACTGATAAGGAGGAACCCCGATGTCACAGTCTAAACTGCATCGCGAATACTTGCGCCAGAAGGCATTGCAGGATGCCTCTCTCGCCCGCAAAAACAAGAAAAGCGATTTCTACAACGGCATCTATGACCGCTGGGAGAACCCCGTCCTGACCCGCGAGAGCATCCCGCTGAGCTGGCGGTTCGACCTGAACCCTGAAACGAACCCCCACTTTATGGAACGTCTGGGCGTGAACGCCGTATTCAACTCCGGTGCGATCAAGCTGAACGGCAAGTATTATCTGGTCGCACGCATTGAGGGCAATGACCGCAAGAGCTTCTTCGGCGTAGCCGAGAGCGACAGCCCCGTGGAGGGCTTTCACTTCTGGGAGAAGCCCATTCTGTTGCCGGACACCTGTCCGGAGGAGACCAATGTTTACGACATGCGCCTGACCCAGCACGAGGATGGCTGGATCTACGGCGTGTTCTGCTCCGAGGGCAAGGACCACAGTGTCAATGACCTGTCTGCCGCTGTGGCTGCGGCCGGCATCGTGCGCACCAAAGACCTGAAGATCTGGGAACGCCTGCCGAACCTCGTGACCAAGCGCAGCCCGCAGCAGCGCAACGTAGATCTGCTGCCGGAGTTCGTCAACGGCAAGTATGCGTTCTACACCCGCCCGATGGATGATTTCATTGATACCGGTTCCGGCGGCGGTGTGGGCTTTGGTTTATGCGAGGATATCACCCACGCAGTCATTGATGAGGAGATCATCACAAGTCCCCGCCGCTATCACACCATCACCGAATCCAAAAACGGCGAAGGCGCAACGCCTATTAAAACGGAAAAGGGCTGGCTCCACATCGCCCACGGCGTACGCAACACAGCCGCCGGTCTGCGGTACGTCATCTATGTGTTCGTCACTGCGCTGGATGACCCAAGCAAGGTCATTGCCGAGCCGTCCGGCTTCCTCATTGCGCCCCGTGACTGGGAGCGTGTGGGTGATGTTTCCAACGTGGTATTCACCAACGGTGCCATTGCCGACGAGGACAGCAGCGTGTATATTTATTATGCAGCAAGCGATACCCGTCTCCATGTGGCTTCTACCACCATTGAGAAATTGCTGGACTTCGCCTTCAACACCCCCGCCGACCCGTTGCGCAGCGTGGACTGCGTAAAGCAGCGGTGCGACCTCATCGACAAAAATCTGAAGTACCTCAAGAGCATCGGCGAGTAAACCGCCCCTCTGAACGCTCCACCCGAAAGGAAACGCCATGAAAAAGACCAACATCGACAGCCCCTTCTACCGCACCATGGGAAAGATCGGCGATCTGCTTTTTGCCAATCTTCTGTGGCTGGTGTGCTGTTTGCCCATCGTCACCGCCGGGGTCTCCACGCTGGGGCTGTTCACGGTGGTAAACAAGATGGCGGCAAAGGAGGACTACACCGTCCGCACCGACTTTTTCAAGGCGTTCAAGCGGGATTTTAAGCAATCCACCGCCCTGTGGCTGGTGCTTTTGCTGGCAGGCTTTGCCGCCCTCACCGGGATGCGCACCGCTACGGCACAGGACACCACCGGCAACGGCATTCTGGCCGCAGCGTCCTTTCTGCTGCTGGTGCTGACCGGCTGCTGCGGCAGCTGGGGCTTTGCCCTGCTGGCACGGTTTTCGTACCCCAAAGTGTTTCTGGTGCTGACCGATGGGGCCCGGATGACCACCGCCAATCTGCTGCCCACCGTTGGCATTCTGGCTTTTCTCTGCTGGATGCCTCTGCTGGCAAAAGCTGCTCCGGCATGGTTCGTGTATCTGGCTCCGCTGATGCTTCTCATTGGAGGTTCTGGTTCAGCACTGGGTATGGCGGCACTGATGCGCCCCGCCTTTGACCAGATGGAAAAAGCCAGACGTTCCACCGAAGAGCCGCAGGACCCGTGGAAAATCGGGTCAGACAACTAAATTTCTGAGAGGAAACATTCCATGATCGTTCGTTCTGAAAAGATTTTCACCCTGCACACCGCCCATACCAGCTATCAGATGGCAGTCGGTCCGAAGGGAATGCTGCTGCATACTTATTATGGTTCTCGCCTTCCGGACGACGCGCCTGACCTGACGGAATCCCGTATGCCCCACAGCGACCCCGGTTGCTGGCCGGATCTGATGCAGCAGGAATGCTCCGGCAGCGGCACAGCGGACAATCGCACGCCTTCGGTCGTGCCGGAATATGGCGACGGTACCGAGGCAGCCGCTCTGGTATTCGACCATGCCGTGGCGCAGGTCGGCAAGCCCCAACTTCCCGATCTGCCGATGTTCCGCACAGGGGAAGGTGTGGAAACGCTGTCGGTCTTTCTGAAAGACGCAGGCGGGCTTTCCGTAGAACTGCGGTACAGCGTGTACGAAGCCGAAGATCTTATCACCCGTACCGCCGTATATACCAACGAGGGCACAGATCCACTGACCCTGAACAAAGCCGCTTCGCTTTCTCTCGACTTTGCGCCGGATATGCTGGAGCTGATCACGTTGAACGGCACTTGGGCTGCAGAGCGCACTCCGGAACGCACAGCACTGCGCTGCGGCATCCAGAGCATTGGCAGTATGCGGGGCATCCCCGGCCACGCCCACAACCCAGCGGTGGCACTGTGCCATGCCGACACCACCGAGACCACCGGCAGTGCATGGGGCTTTGCACTGGTGTACAGCGGGAACTTCCTCATAGAAGCAGAGTGTGCCGATGGCGGCGAACGTCTGGTGATGGGCATCCATCCGTATCATTTCCACTAGACGCTTCAGCCCGGCGAGAGCTTCACCGCACCCGAAGCCGCGATGATCTATTCCGATCAGGGTCTGGGCGAGATGAGCCGCCGGTTCCACAACGCCATCCGCACCCGGCTGTTGCCGCCACGCTGGCAGGACATGACTGCCCCGCGCCCGGTGCTTATCAACAGTTGGGAAGCCTGCTACTTTGATTTCGACGAAAAGAAGCTGCTGGAACTGGCACAGGCCTCCAAGAAAGCGGACATTGACCTGTTTGTACTGGACGATGGCTGGTTCAAAGGCCGCAACGATACCTCGTCCAGCCTGGGCGACTGGGTGGCAGACACGAACAAGCTGCCCGATGGTCTGCCGGGCCTGTGCAAAAAGATCAACCTGCTGGGGCTGGAAATGGGTCTGTGGGTCGAGCCGGAAGCCATCAGCCCGAACAGTGACCTGTACCGTGCCCACCCGGATTGGGCCTTTACCATTGAAGGCCGCACCCCGCTGGAAATTCGCCAGCAGTACACGCTGGACTTCAGCCGCCCGGAAGTTGTAGACGGCATCTGGCAGCAGCTGGACGCCATCCTGCAGAGCTGCCCGCTTAAATATATGAAGTGGGATATGAACCGCAGCCTGGCCCATGTTTACAATGTAAAACTGCCCACCAAGCGGCAGGGCGAAGTCTATCACCGCTATGTGATGGGTGTATACGAACTGCAGCGCCGCCTGACCGAAAAGTACCCCGATCTGCTGCTGGAAAACTGTGCCGGCGGCGGCGCACGGTTCGACTGCGGAATGCTGTACTACAGCCCGCAGATCTGGTGCAGCGACAACACCGATGCACGGTGCCGCCTGACCATCCAGTACGGCACCAGCCTGTTCTATCCCGGCTGCGTAATGGGTGCGCACTTCTCCACCGTGCCCAACCACTGCACCGGTCACATTTCCACCCCGGAGGCCCGCATGGCGGCGGCGCTGAGCGGCACCTTCGGCTTTGAGCTTGACCTGACAAAATACACCGAGGAAGAGCTGGCTGAGCTTCGCCCCTATGTGGCATGGTATCGCCAGCACGGTGCCCTGCTACGCGGCGGAGAACTGCACCGCTTGGTCAACCCGGAACCCAATGGTCTGGGCGCTGCCTGGATGATCGTGGCCAAAGATGGCAGTGAATCCGCTGTCTTTGCCGTGGGTGATGCCATGAGTGGAACGCACGGCGTTGCCAGCCAGAATGCCCGCCCGCGTTTGGTGCTGGAAGCACTGGACCCGGCTGCGCAGTACACCGATGAAGAGAACCATACCTATCTTGGTGTGCAGCTGATGACCACCGGCTTGGAACTGCCCGGGGTCTACGGCCAGACATCTGCAAAGATCTGGTATCTGAAGAAAGTGTGATCTTATGTTGGAGCAAAAAATCAAAGAACAATATGACCGCTGGCTCGCCCAGCCCAACATGCCCGCCGACCTTGCTGCGGAACTGCAAAACATCGCAGGCGACGAGGACGCCATCACCGACCGGTTCTATCGCGAACTGGAATTTGGCACTGGCGGTCTGCGCGGCGTCATCGGTGCGGGCACCAACCGCATGAATATCTACAACATCCGCAAGGCCACGCAGGGCCTTGCCAACTACCTGAATGCGTCCGATCTGCCCAAAAAGGTGGCCATCGGTTACGACAGCCGCATCAAGAGCGATGTGTTCGCCCGCGAGACCGCTGCGGTGCTGGCGGCAAACGGAATCAAAGCCTACATCTACCCCCGTCTGGAGCCCACCCCGGCGCTCAGCTGGGCCGTGCGGTACTACGGCTGCGGCGCAGGTGTCTGTGTGACGGCCAGCCACAACCCCGCCAAGTACAACGGCTACAAGGTCTATGGCGCGGATGGCTGCCAGATCACACTGGAAGTGGCAGCCAAAATTCTCGCCGCCATCGAAGCCGTGGACTGCTTTGCCGTGCAGCCCGCCGATTTTGATGCAGCCCTCGCCGAAGGCAAGATCGAGTACAGCTCGGAACAGTGTCTGGATGGCTTTGTGGATGCCGTCTATGCCCAGCGTGTGGGCGACGGCGCCGGCATCGAGGACCTGAAACTGGTCTACACCCCGTTGAACGGTTCCGGCCTGGAATGCGTCAAAAAGCTGCTGGCAAAGCTGGGAGTCACCCATGTGACCGTGGTGCCGGAGCAGGAAAAGCCGGACGGAAACTTCCCCACCTGCCCCTACCCGAACCCCGAGATTCGGGAAGCCATGCAGAAGGGCCTGGACCTGTGCGATAAAATGCACCCCGACCTGCTGCTTGGCACAGACCCCGATTGCGACCGCTGCGGCACAGCTGTTCCGGACGGAAAGGGTGGCTATCGGCTCATTACGGGCAACGAGATGGGCATCATCCTGCTGGATTACATCTGCCGTACCCGCAAGGCTCTGGGCACCATGCCAGAGCATCCTGTGGCAGTCACGACCATCGTTTCCACCGATATGGCAACTCCCGTGGCAAAGAAATACGGCGTAGAGCTGCGCCGCACCCTGACCGGCTTCAAGTTCATCGGCGAGCAGATCGGCCTGCTGGAAGCAGCCGACGAAGCCGACCGCTACATCTTTGGCTTTGAGGAAAGCTACGGTTATCTGTCTGGTGCGCACGTCCGCGACAAGGACGCCGTCAACGCCACCCTGCTGGTGTGCGAAGCCGCCGCATGGTATGCCAAGCAGGGAATGACACTGCTTGACGCCATCAACAAGCTGTATGCCGAGTTCGGCTGCTACCGCAATGCCCTGCACAGCTTCGCCTTTGAGGGCGAAAGCGGGATGTATACCATGCAGGCCATCATGAAGCAGCTGCGTGAGACTCCGCCACAGAACATCGGTGGCATCGCCGTGGAATCTGTCCTTGACTATAATAATACCGATGGTACCGGTCTGCCGAAGGCGAACGTCCTCGAGTTTCGTCTTGCCGGTGACGCAAAGCTGATGGTTCGTCCTTCCGGTACAGAGCCGAAGATCAAGGTATATCTGTCCGCTGTGGCTCCCACCGAAGCCGAGGCTGAGGCCATCAATGAGACCCTTGGCAAAGCCGCTGCCGACCTGTTAAAAGCATAATCTCCCCGCAAACTGGCTGCCCCGTTCCTGCCGAAAAATGGACGGGGCAGCTTTTTTGCACCCTTTTTTCAGGAAATCGACCTTTTCATACTCATTTTTAAACATATTGGAGGGAAGAAAGATGAAAGCGATTCAACTAAAACCAAGCTGCAAAGATTACCTCTGGGGCGGCGAAAAGCTGCGCACGGAGTATGACATTCAGAGTGATCTGCACCCGTTGAGCGAAGCATGGATGCTCTCCTGCCATCCGGATGGTCCCAGCTATCTTCCGGATGGTTCTACCCTGCAGCAGTACATTGACACACACACCGGCTGTCTGGGCACGGACTGTGAATCGTTCAGTGAGTTCCCGATCCTTGCAAAGCTCATCGACGCAAAGCAGGATCTGTCCATTCAGGTACATCCCTCCAACGCTTACGCGTTGGAACATGAGCACCAGTACGGCAAAACTGAGATGTGGTATGTGCTGGAAGCTGAACCAGGTGCCAGCCTCTATTATGGCTTCACTCAGGAGATCTGCAAAGAGGAATTTGAACGCCGTATCAGGGATAACACACTGACTGCGGTGCTGAACGCCGTGCCCGTGCATAAGGGCGATTGTTTCTTTATCCCGTCTGGTACACTCCACGCCATCCGCAAGGGGATCGTAGTTGCCGAGATCCAGCAGAACTCCAACGTCACCTACCGCATCTATGATTATGACCGCAGGGGTGCGGATGGCAACCCCCGCCAGCTCCACATCCCCCAGGCACTGGATGTCACCGAACGCAAGCCGCCCGTAGCGCATGACTTCCACGGTCATCTGGCCCAGTGCGATTACTTCACCGTAGATGTCATCGACGGCAATTTTGAAGACAACTGTGACGAGACCTCCTTCACTTCCCTGCTGATACTGGAAGGAGAAGGCATTCTGACCGAAGGCTATGAGAGCCTGCCCATCAAAAAGGGAGAAAGTCTGTTTCTTCCCGCAGGCACTGGTGAGTACACAGTAACTGGTGCAAACCTCAAGTGTCTGCGCACACGGGTATAAACAAGCACATAAAAATTCCCGGACAGCCTGCCGCTGCCCGGGAATCGTGCTATAATACAATCAGAAAACATCCTGAAAAGAGAGGACATTGCCATGGCATCCTATCGCTATGAACGAGAGATCGCGCCAGAGGATCTGGTGATCGAAAAGCCCCGTAAACTTACCACCGCCGAAAAACGTGCCAACTGGTGGCATTATCACTGGTATTATGTGGCTGTGGTTGCGGCGGCAGTTCTGCTCCTTGGGTATTTTGTGTGGAGTCGGGTCACAGAGGTAAAGCCCGATTACATGGTGGCGGTCGTCAGCCGCACCGACCCGGACACGGCATTTCTGACCGAAGTGGAGGATCGGCTGGAATCTCTTGGCGAGGATATCAACGGCGACGGAAACGTAAAGGTGCAGATCAAAGGCATCTGGTTGGCATTCGACTTTGAAACGCAGGATGCTTCCCTCCGTCAGATGATGCAGTCCAGCGAGGACAAACTGAACGCAGACTTTTACCTTTGCGAAAGCACAATTTTCATCGTGGACGACCCCGCTGCCATGGAACAGAAATATGGCTGCTTCCAGAAGCTGGACGGTACCGACCCGCAGGAGGGGGAGACTGTCCGCATTGAGGATTTTGCCCTGCCGCTGGAAAATACTGCACTTGCTGAGGTAGCGGGCGCAGACGATACACAATGGTATGTCACCAGACGCCTGTCGGAGGGTGTGAGCGAAGATGTCCTTACCGCAGCAAATGCAATGTGGGAAAAGTTCCTGTAACATCCTTCCATAGCCAAATAATCAGTGTATGGCTTCCTGCTCGGCGTAACGGCTGCGGCTTTGGCTGCTTCCGGGGTTTTGACCTTTGTGCGCAGCAGGGTGCTCCATGTCGTGAGCATGGTGTCCTGTGCCGCAATGCCAGACGCAAAGGTGTCATCAAAATACTGCGATATACGGTAAGTAAGCTCCGCAAAGCGAGCGTTTTCCAGCAGCAGGTTGACCACCTCTGTATTGACCTTGCCTGTGTAGAGATTCTTTGCAGCTTCTACGGACAAGCCCAGTTCGGCAATATCGTAGTTCTTGCGGTCGGGGATGTTGGTTTCTCCCAGCAGAAAATCCGTAGACACATTGAACAGCCTTGCGATTTTCAGCACCTGCTCATGGGTCAGGGTTGGTGACACCTACAACGACGCTGAAATGCTGGAGCTGGCGCGCTACGGTTTCCTGATGGAGAATGGCAGTCTGCCGCTTCGTCAGCGGGTGAATTTTCTTGCGCCGCCCCATTGGGAGCACGGCGTGATGCAGATCCTGCACAAGCTTTTGAAACAGGACGGCATGGTTTGTCCGGAGGATTTCTGTCCGGCACATTGAAGTTTTGAACAACGCTGACAGGACGGTTGCAAAACAACCAGAAAAAATGAGATAGGTTTCCCCCAAAAAAAGGGGTGCCTATCTCATTTTTGTTATTTCGGGTCGTTTTGCAGTAGTCTCTTTTCTTACTTTGCCGCGTCAAATTCGGCGAGGATGTCGGCATCAGGGATCGGGGTCACAAAGCTGACCACCACGCAGACGGCCAGCGAAATGAGGAAAGCGGGCAGAAGCTCATAGATGCCGAACACGCCGCCCAGTGGGCTGACGAGGTATTTCCAGACGAAGACCATCAAACCGCCGGAGAGCATACCGGCCAGCGCACCCTGCCAGTTACAGCGTTTCCAGAACAGGGCGCAGAGCATCACTGCGCCAAAAGAGCCGCCAAAACCTGCCCACGCAAAGCTGACGATGCCAAAAACGCTGGAATCCGGATTGCGGGCCAGCACTACGCCTACCACGCTGACACAGACGATGGTCATGCGGGCGGCGAAGAGACTCTGCTTCTCGCTGAGCTTGAGATGGGCGAACTCCTGCAGAATGTTCTGGGATACGCTGGAAGCAGCGGCCAGCATCTGACTGTCTGCTGTGGACATGGTAGCCGCAAGGATTCCCGCAAGGATAAGACCAGCCAAAACAGCCGCCAGCGCGCCTTGCTGGCTGATAAGGCTGGCAATGCGGACGATGAGGGTCTCACTAGACGAGCCGCTGAGGAACTCCAACGCACCGGCTTTGGTCATACCGAGACCCACTATGCCGATGACAATGGATGCCGCCATAGCGATGACCACCCAGACGGTGGCGATGCGGCGGCTGAGCACCAGCTTCTTCTCATCCTCAATGGCCATAAATCGGAGTAGGATATGCGGCATACCAAAATAACCGAGCCCCCACGCCATGGTAGAGATGATCGTAAACAGGCTGTAGGACTCAGCCCCGCCGGTCACAGCGTCGTGACTGGCCGTCATGGTCAGATAGCCGGAAAGGTTCTGAGCGTTTTCCATCACAGCACCCCAGCCGCCAGCCACTACGATGCCGTAGCCCAGCACAGCAATAAGTGCCAGCGACATGACCATCGACTGAATAAGGTCAGTGGTGGTAACAGCTCTAAAGCCGCCCAGAATGGTATAGCCCACGATAACGAGAGCCGACACCAGCATAGCCATCATATAATCTACGCCGAAGAGACTGTGGAACAGCTTGCCACAGGCCGCAAACCCCGAAGCCGTGTAGGGTACGAAGAAGACGATAATGATGACTGCGCCCAGAGCGTTCAGCAGGTTGCGTTGTTCGTGAAAGCGGAGCGACAGGAACTGCGGCACGGTAATAGCGTTGAGATTCGCTGAGTAGCGGCGAAGCCGCCGAGCCACGATGAACCAGTTGAGCCATGTGCCGAGTGCAAGACCGATTGCCGTCCAGCCCGGCGAGGCGATGCCCGTCAGGTAAGCCAGACCCGGCATACCCATCAAAAGCCAGCTGGACATATCGCTGGCCTCAGCACTCATAGCCGTGACCAGCGGTCCCATCTTCCGACCACCGAGGTAGAAGTCGGTGCTGTCGTTATTGCTGTTGCTATAGGCAAAGCCTACCAGAAGCATAGCCGCAAGATAAACAACGATGGTAGCGATGATACAGATCTCACTCATATACGTTTTCCCCTTTGCTACTTTCTCAATAAAGTACAGCACGATTTTACCATACTAAAGCGCAAAAGCGCAAGAGGATAGCTCACATTCTTCCCCTATGACCGAAAATTCGCCCTTTGCAGCGTCCCAAACCGCTCAATATGCCAAATAGACCATCTCCGAAAAGAACGGCTCGCTTGGTTTTAGATATGGCAATAAATATCCACCAGCCGAGTGAACTGCATCCCATTTGTTACAACAATCCCTTGGAGTACGTACAGCTTGTACTGGGTGGTGAGATTGAACATTGCAAAATCAGCTGGCGAAAATCACGGCCATGCAAAAACCGTGCATTGACCGTGCAAGCCCCGAATTTTCGGGGTTACATAGCGAAAAAGAGCGTCAAATCTTACAATTCAACGCTCTTTTATTGGTGCACCTCCAGGGACTCGAACCCTGGGCCCACTGATTAAGAGTCAGTTGCTCTACCAACTGAGCTAGAGGTGCATATTATCAAGAAGCTGTTTCAACTTCTCGATAACCATAAGTCGGCGACTACCTATTTTCACGCGCCGTTTCCAGCGAACTATCTTAGGCACGAGTGAGCTTAACTTCTGTGTTCGGAAAGGGAACAGGTGGAACCTCACCG
>CAVEGP010000036.1:0-19882 GCA_963615155.1 Bacteroides uniformis
TAATTACAAATCCCCCTTATACACGCCGGATGCCTTTGCCAGGTCGATGGTGCGCTTTGCGCCGTCGTAGAAGGCGATGTCGATCATCTTGCCGTCGACGGTGAAGACGCCAATGCCCAGTGCCTTCTTGGAGTCAATCTCCTTGACGACCTTCTCAGCGAAGATGATATCCTTCTGGGTCGGGGTGAAGATCTCATGCACGATGGGGATCTGACGAGGGTTGATGATGGATTTGCCGTCGAAGCCCATCAGGTGGATGTTCTCGACGTCCTTGCGGAAGCCGTCCATATCCTTCAGGTCGGTGTAGACAGTATCGAAGCACTGCACGCCAGCGGCGCGAGCTGCGATGATCATCTGCTGACGTGCGCCCATCAGCTCGATGCCGGTGCCGGTGATGTGGGTCTGCAGATCCTTGGTGTAGTCGCCGCCGGACAGTGCGATGCCAAACAGACGCTCGTTGGACTCGCAGATCTCCAGTGCGTTCATGACGCCGCGTGCAGACTCCAGAGCAGCGATGATCAGGACATCACCTTCCGGACGGCCATAGGTCTTCTCGTCCTCAGCGATGGCGTCAGCAACGAGCTGAACGTCCTTTGCATGCTCGGTCTTGGGGATGCGGATGGAATCGCAGCCGCCAGCAACTGCCGCGCGGATGTCCTCACGCCAGTAGGAAGTGTCGAGGCCGTTGATACGGACGACGCGCTCACAGCCACGGTAGTCGATAGTGCGCAGAGCGTGATACAGGCTGAAACGAGCGACGTCCTTCTGATTCTCAGCGACAGCGTCCTCGAGATCCAGCATAATGGAGTCAGCCTTATAGATGTACGGATCTTTGATCAGGCCGGGCTTCTGCGCGTTCAGGAACATCATCGTGCGGCGCAGGCGTTTCTTGTTCGGGTTAATCATTTGATCGCACCTCCCCAGGGCAGGTTCTCATACTGATCGACGGAGCGGTAAACTGCGCCCTCGATGCGTGCTTTCAGGGTGCAGTCCAGTGCGCCCTTATCCACGATGGTGATCCGGACATCGTTGATGTCCAGGTTCTTCAGGGTCTCCAGAGTCACCTTGCGGATCTGGTTGCCAAACTGATTGATGACAGAACTCTCCAGCGAGAAATCGACTTTGCCCTCGCCGGGCTCAACGGTCACCATGCAGTCGCTGGATTCCAGAGTTCCAGCAGTGGCTGCCTTCTTGATCTCCATGCTTTTTCCTCCTTGGTGGATCTTACACTTCTTATTATACCGTTCGCGGCTCTCCTGCCGCTCTTGATGATTCTATGATAGTCCGACAACCTTACAAATGGCATAGCAAGCATCTTAATATTCGTTAAGAAAGCCTCAAAAAATCGCTTGTACACAAGAGATATTCCATTTTTGCATGATTGTCCGTCTACCACAGCCGCTTCCCCCTCCGGTCAATTCTTCGACCAGTTTCAGGTCTGCTTCTGACACTATCATAATCCAGAAACCGCCTTTTGTAAAATCACAAAATCCAATTTCCAATCATTCCCCAGAAGAATGGATAATTTCTCCAAAGTCAAATGGAATTGCAAACCAAAAGACACCCCCGCCGACCGATCCGGTCAACGAGAGTGTCTGAGAAAGCATTTTCTTTATGTGTGGTTGAAGCCCTTGCCGAAGACCTCGGTGGTGCTGAGCATCGAGATAAAGGCATTCAGGTGCTGTTCATGGATAAAGTCTTGAAGCTGGTCGGCCTCCCGGCGGGTAAGGGTGGTATAGATCATGTAGTGGGGCTTATCGGTATAGGCACCAAAGCAGGGCGTATAGGTCGCGCCGCGCACCAGCTCCTTCATGACAAAATTACAGATGGGTTCTTTATCGTCACAGATAATAAGGATTGCCTTGCACATCTTGATCCGTTCCAGAACCGCATCAATGACGAGGGATTTCACGGTCAGACCAACAAAGGAGTACAGAGCGGTATAAAGGTTGAACACAAAGCATGCCGCCACGACCATGAACAGGTCGGTCAGAAACAGTGCCACCGCAATGTTATGAAGATGGGTGTATTTTTCCACAATGAGAGCGATCACGTCCGTACCGCCCGAGGATGCGCCCACATTGAAAAGCAGTGCCGACGCAATGGCGGGCAGCGCGATGGCAAAGATCAGATCCAGCATGGGCTGATTGGACAGCGGACCGGAGATAGGAACGATCTTTTCCAGAATCATCAGCTCCAGCGACATCAGAAGGGTCGCATAGCCTGTATTGAAGGCGAATTCCTTCCCCAGAAAGAGAAAGCCCACGACCAGAAGCAGCATGTTTGCCGCCGACGAGAAGGTCGAAGCCGACAGGGGGGTAAGCTTCGCTGCCAAAGCCGCCATACCGGTCACACCGCCGAAAACGAAGTTGTTCGGAAACTTGAAAAAGTAGACGCCGATGGACATGATGGTGATACTCAGGGTGATGATGGCATACTTCACGCCGTAGTTCAGGAGCTTTTCTTTCATGGCAGTTTTCCTTTCGCCGCAGATAAATCCGGAAACAATTGTAACACGAAAACGCAGCGGGTCAAGCATTTTGTCGAAAAACAACGGCGTCCGCTCATGGTTTTTCCACAAGCGGACGCCGCAACATTGAAAAGTGTCCGTTTTCTCTTACAGGGTCTTACCCGTCAGCATCTCATATGCTTCCAGATACTTGGCGATGGTCTTATCAATGATCTCCTGCGGCAGATCATAGTTGCTGTCGGGATTTGCCTTGAGCCAGTCACGGACGAACTGCTTATCAAAGGAAGCCTGACCGTGACCTGCCTCGTAGCCCTCCAGAGGCCAGAAGCGGGAGGAATCCGGAGTCAGCACTTCGTCGCCCAGTACGACATTGCCGTTTTCATCCAAACCGAACTCAAATTTGGTGTCGGCGATGATAATACCACGGCTCAGCGCATACTCTGCGCATTTCTTGTACAGAGCGATGGTGTTGTCACGTAGCTTGGTTGCGTACTCTTCGCCTTTGCCCGGGAAGAGCTTTTCCAGCACCTCGATGCTCTTTTCAAAGGAGATGTTCTCATCGTGGTCGCCGATCTCGGCCTTGGTGGACGGAGTGTAGATCGGCTCCGGCAGCTTCTCGGACTCCTTCAGTCCCTCCGGCAGCTTGATGCCGCAGACCGTGCCGTTCTCCTTGTAGCTTGCCCAACCGCTGCCGGTGATGTAGCCGCGGACGATGCACTCAATAGGCAACATCGTCAGCTTGCGGCACATGGTGCACTTGCCATCGAACTGAGGCTGCTGGAAGAACTCCGGCATATCTTTATTCTCAACACTGATGAGGTCATTGGGGATAACGTCCTTGGTGTAGTCGAACCAGAATTTGCTCATCTGGGTCAGAACCTTGCCTTTATTGGTGACTTTATTTTTCAGAATGACATCGAATGCCGAAATACGGTCGGTCGCAACCATAATGAGGCTGTCGCCATTATCGTAGATCTCGCGGACTTTCCCTTCCTTGATGGGCTTGAACTCAGTCATAGCAAATCTCCATTTTCCCTTAGAAGTTGTTTTCAACGGCTCCGCCGCTTTGTCTTACTTATTTATCTTATCACAGTTTCTGTCGCTTTAAAAGAAACAGAATGAGAGGAAAACAGACCACTTTTTCGGTTTTTCTCGTGAAAATTGCAAAAAAGTGAGGGTGTTTTTCGTCATTTTGACGGCAATAGTCATACTTTCCGAATATTTTCCGCTTTTCTGAGGAGTCGTCCGTTTCCGCTCTTTCCTCTGGGAAAGCCGCGTCTCTTTTTCGGAAAACAGTTGACGAATCTGTCGAAAGACGGTATTCTTTTCTTGCGATCTCTCACATTTTATAAAGGAGTTCAAAATACATGCGCCCACTCATCATCGCCCACCGCGGTGCGTCCTTTCTCGCGCCTGAAAACACCCTATCCTCCTTCCGCACTGCCAAGGCTCTTGGCGCAGACGGCATCGAGATGGATGTCCAGATGACGAGAGACAAAAAACTCGTTATCGCCCACGACTTTATCACTGACCGTGTTGCCTCCGTCCATCACGACATTTTTGACACCGACTTCGATACCCTGCGTCAACTGGATTTCGGAAGCTGGAAGAGCCCCCACTACGCCGGCGAACGGATCCCGACACTGGAAGAGGCACTGGAAGTCGCTCGGGACATGAAGATGATCCACATCGAGCTGAAGCCCTATTTCGATCGGGACAAGGATTTCGTTGAACGGGTGTTGGATACGGTAGAGAACATGGGCTGTGTGGAGAAGGTGGTCATCACCTCCTTCCAGTACGACCTGCTCCGTCAGATCAAGGAACGGATGCCCCAGATGAAGACCGGCACCTTCTTCTTGAATGCGTCGTCAACCTACTTTCCTCCCCCGTCTCTCTGGGAGGATCTGGGCTTGACGAACGGCGATCCGCTGCTGGAAAAGCTCTCCAGGCCGAAGACCCTGCAAGAGACGCTTGCTCTGGCACAGGATCCGGACGAGCTGGACGGCGAGAACGGTCCCGTCTACCAGGCTTTCCGCGATCGTTTTCTGGCGATGTGTTCCAACTACCCGGGAAAAAACCTGCTGGAGATCCTGCAGGAATACTTCTGTCAACGCGACCTCCCCTCCTACGTTTCCCAGATTGATTTCCCCATCGACTACATCGGACCGAACTACTACGACTGTTTCCGTGACCCCGATCTCATCTCCAAAATCAGGGAAATGGGGTTTCTCACTGCCCCATGGCCGATGTTCGAGGAAAGCCGCCGGGAGCTGCGCAGCATCCTGAAAATGCAGCCGGATGTCATTGTGACGAACAAACCGGAGCTTCTGCTCTCGCTCATCGAGGCGCAGGAGAACGGACTGGAAGAATCCGTCGACCAAGAGCTATCCCCCGATGATCCAGAAGCGCTGACCGCGACAGAGTTTGCCGAAAATTCATAATTTATACATAACAATAGGAGATTGTCCTCTTGACAGTCTCCGATTCTCAAATTATAATAGTTTTGTATCAAACAGTTTTGTTTGAAACAGTTCTGCGCATAATTCACGACAAATGAGGTATTTCCATGTGCGATATCGCTAAATCTCGGGCGGGTCACGAGGCGGTCTGCAAATGTCATGAGCCGCCCTGGGATCCGCCGCAGGTCATTTCAGCTATGATGCACCGGGTGAACAACCTGATCTTCCGTAAGACCAATTACTTCAGCCGGCTCAATCATGTCGATGACGTGACCCCCATGCACGGGTGGATCCTGACCTACCTGTATCACCACACCGATGCGCCCGTTTTCCAGCGGGACATCGAGCGGGAATTTTCCATTACCCGCTCCACCGTGACCAATATCCTGCAGCTGATGGAGAAAAAAGGCTACATCGAACGGCAGAGCGTGCGTCAGGACGCACGGCTCAAGCAGCTCATCCTGACCGAACAGGGCACCCAGCTCCATGAAAAGATCGTCCTCTCGTTCCGCCAGACCGAGGAATACGTTAATTCTCTTCTGACCCCAGAGGAACAGACCGAGCTGCTCCGTCTGCTGAATAAGCTCAAGGACGGGCTGAAATAACAGCTCGCTCCGCCACCTCCGGTGACAGCTTCTCCTCGAGGGGAAGCCTATATGAACTTTTCATGAAGTTATTGGAAGTTGCTTGACAATTCAATTGTTTGGCATAGAATTGTTTCGTTACAAACTATTTCAAGAATCTGAAACGATAGGAGGATCTCCTGATGATCAAAAAGCTTGTGTCACATCTGGGCGAGTACAAACGTGCCGCCATCGTGACGCCTCTCTTTGCCGCATTGGAAGCGATCATGGACATTCTGCTTCCTACCCTGATGGCATTTATCATCGATCAGGGCATCGAGAAAAGCGACATGAACGCCATCGTCAAGTATGGTCTGCTGACCTTCCTTGTGGCTGCCATTGCCCTTCTGCTGGGCGTTCTTGCCGGAAAATACGCCGCCAGAGCTTCGACGGGCTTTGCCGGAAACCTGCGCGACGCGATGTATGAGAACATCCAGCACTATTCCTTCTCTAACATCGATAAATTCTCGACCGCCGGTCTTGTCACTCGCATGACGACCGACGTCACCAACCTTCAGAACGCTTTCCAGATGATCGAGCGCATGTGCGTTCGTGCTCCGGTGCATCTGGTCTTCGCCCTCATCATGGCATTCAGCATCGGCGGCCCGCTGGCTCTGATCTTTGTCATTGCGGTGGCGTTCCTTGTAGCAGTTCTGGCTTCCATCATGTTCCCCACCTTCAAGATCTTCGACCGCGTGTTCAAGAACTACGACAACCTGAACGCCTCCGTTCAGGAGAACGTCTCCGCCATCCGTGTTGTCAAGAGCTTTGTCCGTGAGGGCTTTGAGAACGAGAAGTACACCAAGGCCTGTGAGGATCTGTACGATCAATTCGTCAACGCGGAAAGTCGTCTGAGCTTCAACAACCCTGCCATGCTGACCGCTGTGTACGGCTGCAACCTCGCTCTGAGCTGGTTCGGTGCGCACTACGTTCTGAGGGGTGCGCTCACCACCGGACAGTTGAACGCGCTGTTCGGATACATCATGAACATCCTGATGGCCCTGATGATGCTGAGCATGGCGTTCGTCATGATCTCCATGTCGGCTGCGTCCGCCAAGCGTATCGTCGAGGTTCTGGACGAGACGACCGACCTGCCCCCTGCAAAGCAGCCGGTCAGCACCGTTGCCGATGGCTCGATCAAGTTCGACCATGTCACCTTCAAATATAAGCACGGCACGGGTCATCCTGTCCTGAATGACATCACCTTCGAGATCAAGCCCGGCGAGACACTGGGCATCATCGGCGGCACAGGCAGTGCGAAATCCAGTCTGGTGCAGCTGATTCCCCGTCTGTACGACGCGGAGAGCGGAACTGTGAGTGTCGGCGGTGTGGACGTCCGGAACTACAATCTCGACGTTCTCCGTCGGGAGGTCTCAATGGTGCTTCAGAAAAACGTCCTGTTCTCCGGCACGATCCTTGACAACCTGCGCTGGGGCGATGAAAACGCCAGCGAGGAGGAGTGCATCCGGGTCGCGAAGCTGGCCTGTGCGGATGAGTTCATCGAGCGTTTCCCCGACAAGTACAATACATGGATCGAACAGGGCGGCTCGAACGTCTCGGGCGGTCAGAAGCAGCGTCTGACGATCGCCCGCGCGCTTCTGCGCAAGCCGAAGGTCCTGATCCTTGATGACTCGACCAGTGCGGTCGATACAGCGACCGACGCAAAGATCCGGAAGGCGTTCCGGGAAGAGATCCCCGGCACGACCAAGATCATCATCGCGCAGCGCATCTCCTCGGTGCAGGACGCTGACCGCATCCTTGTTCTGGATGACGGCAAGATCAACGGTCTTGGCACACATGAGGAGCTGCTGAAGAGCAACCAGATCTATCAGGAAGTCTACAACAGCCAGACACAGGGCGGCGGCGACTTCGACAAGCAGGGAGGTGAGCAGTAATGGCTCAGGCAAAGGTAGTTCAGGGACCCGGTGCGCGTGGCGTAGGTCGTCCGCGTCCGAAGGTCGAAAATCCGGGCAAACTGCTCAAACGGATCATGCAGGAGGTGTTCAAGCACTATCTGCCTCACTGCATCCTTGTTCTGATCTGCATCGTCGTCAGCGCGCTGGCAAATGTTCAGGCCAGTCTCTTCCTGCAGAAGCTCATTGATGATTATATCGTTCCCATGACCCAGCAGCAGAACCCCGACTTCGCGCCTCTGGCAGGCGCGCTGTTCCGGGTCGGCTGCATCTACGTCGTCGGCATTCTGGCTGCATGGCTGAACGCCCGCACGATGGTAAACGTCACACAAGGCACTCTGCGCAACCTGCGCACCCAGCTTTTCACCCATATGGAGAGCCTTCCCATCAAGTATTTTGATACCCACCCGCACGGCGACATCATGTCGGTCTACACCAACGACGTTGATACCCTGCGTCAGATGCTCAGCCAGAGCATCCCGCAGCTGGTCTCCAGTGCCATCACCATCGTGTCGGTCTTTGCCAGCATGTGCATGATGAGCCTTCCTCTGACCGTCGTCACCATGGTAATGGTTGCGCTGATGCTCTTCTGCACTAAGAAGATCACAGGCATGAGCGGCAAATACTTCATCGCCCAGCAGCGTGACCTCGGCAAGGTGAATGGCTACATCGAAGAGATGATGGAGGGTCAGAAGGTCGTCAAGGTCTTTACGCACGAGCAGAAGGCTCTGACTGGTTTCCGTGATCTGAACAACAAGCTGAAGGAGAGCGCAAATAAGGCTAACAGCTTCGCAAACATCATCATGCCCGTCACCGCACAGCTTGGCAACGTCAGCTATGCCATCTGTGCCCTTGTCGGTGCGGCAATGGCTGTCGGCAATGTCGGCGGCATGACCCTCGGCACGGTCGTTGCGTTCCTCTCTCTGAATAAGAGCTTCAACATGCCCATCAGTCAGGTGTCCATGCAGGCAAACAGCGTCATCATGGCTTTGGCAGGTGCGGACCGTATCTTCCAGATGATGGATGAGCCCAGCGAAACAGACGAAGGCTATGTCACCCTTGTCAACGCCAAGTATGACAAGGAAGATCATCTCGTTGAGACCGAGGAGCGCACCGGAATCTGGGCTTGGAAGCACCCCCACCACGACGGTACGACCACCTATCACAAGCTGGAGGGCGACATCACCTTCACCGATGTTGATTTCGGTTATGTGCCCGAAAAGACCGTCCTTCACGATATCAATCTGTATGGACGTCCGGGACAGAAGATCGCGTTCGTCGGCTCGACCGGCGCAGGCAAAACGACCATCACCAACCTGATCAACCGCTTCTACGATATTTCGGACGGCAAGATCCGGTATGACGGCATCAACATCAGCAAGATCAAGAAATCGGATCTCCGCCGTTCTCTGGGCATCGTTCTTCAGGACACCCACTTGTTCACCGGCACCGTCCTTGAGAACATCCGTTATGGTCGTCTGGACGCTTCGGATGAAGAGTGCATTGCGGCGGCTTGTCTCGCCAATGCGGACGGCTTCATCCAACGTCTCCCCAACGGCTATGACACCATGCTGACAGGCGACGGCGCAAACCTCTCACAGGGTCAGCGTCAGCTTCTTGCCATTGCCCGTGCCGCTGTTGCCGATCCTCCGGTTCTGATTCTGGATGAGGCGACCTCCTCCATTGATACCCGCACCGAAGCCCTTGTCCAGCGTGGTATGGATGGTCTGATGTACGGTCGTACCTCCTTCGTCATTGCGCACCGCCTGTCCACCGTCCGGAACGCCGACTGCATCGTCGTTCTGGAGCAGGGACATATCATCGAGCGCGGCAGCCACGATGAACTGATCGCCAAGAAGGGCAAGTATTATCAGCTCTACACTGGAAATCTGGCGGAAAACTAAAGTCTAGCAAAAGGGAGCAGATCTGCGCGGATCTGCTCCCTTTTTGTATTGTCACGACCTTCTATGCCCTGTTTTGAGCGTTCATTCTTTCTTCCGGGCGGTCTCGTCCTCCTGCGGATGGATGAGGGCATACGCTTTCCGGTGCTCCTCCGGAATTTTTTCCATCGGTAAATTTCTCACCGTCTCATCGTTCCCATCCCGGATAGCCTGATCGTAAAACCAGCATTTATAGTTCAGGACTGCACGCACCTCTTCCATCCGCCGGATCTCTGCATCCACCGCTTCACGCTGCCGGACAAACAGCTCTTTCCTCTGCCGGAATGTCTCGTTTCCCTGTCTGCACCAGAGCATAAATTGCCGAATATCCCGGATCTCCAGCCCGGACTTTTTCAGGCACTCGATCATCCGCAGACGCTCCAGATCCTTTTCGCTGAATTTCCGGATACCGGAATCCCGGTGAATATTCTCAAACAAACCCTCTTTGTCGTAGTAACGGAGCGTCGAAACAGGCAGACTGAACATCTTGGAAACCTGACCTATCGTATACATCTTTTTCCTCTCCCATATTCCTAAAGCCGACTTCAGCATCAGTGTAACACGGAGCGTTTTCCATGTCAAATCAGTTGACAGCAGGGACTGCTCCGGTGTAAACTTTAGTTCATCAGGGTCTTGCATTAAAATCTTCTTCGCGGACCCATTGAAAAAGTGAGGTAATTGATTATGAAAATGATCCATACTGACAACGCTCCCGGCGCGATCGGTCCTTATTCTCAGGGCTTTATCGTTGGTGATCTGGTCTACACTTCCGGTCAGATCCCCGTAAACCCGACCGATGGCACCATCCCCGAGGGCATCGCCGCACAGGCTGCCCAGAGCTGCAAGAATGTCCTCGCCATCCTCGAGGCTGCCGGCAGCGGTGCAGAGAAGGTCGTCAAGACTACCTGCTTCCTCGCAAACATGGAGGATTTCGCCGCCTTCAACGAGGAGTACGCAAAGTACTTCACCTCCAAGCCCGCACGCAGCTGTGTTGCTGTCAAGAGCCTTCCGAAGAACGTCCTCTGCGAGATCGAAGCCATCGCTGAGGCCTGATATCGGATGAATTATTATGTCGCCCCGATGGAAGGGCTGACCGATCGGGTCTGGCGGCAGGCGCATCAGAAATGGTTCGGCACGTCCGGCATCCCCAATGCGCCCGCACGGTATTATGCCCCCTTTCTCTCCCCGCCCGAAAATCGGGTGCTCATCAAGAAAAAGATGGCGGAGCTTGCGCCGGAAAGCAATTCCGGTGCTCCTGTCATCCCGCAGCTTCTCGCCAAGGACGGCGCACTGGCGGCATGGATGATCGGTGAACTGCGGAAGCTGGGCTACACCGAAGTCAACCTGAACCTCGGCTGTCCGGCTGGAACGGTCACAGCCAAGGGCAAAGGTTCGGGAATGCTCCGTGATCCTGAGAAGCTGGACGCCTTTCTGGACGGCGTTTTCTCGCAGGCAGACGCTCCCGTCTCGGTCAAGACCCGTCTGGGGATCGACAAGCCGGAGGAATTCGACGCCATTCTCGCCGTCTACAACCGCTATCCCATCTCGGAGCTTACCATTCATCCCCGTGTCATGCGCCAGCTTTACCGTGGGCAGGCTGACCACAATGCCTTTGCCAGGGCTTTACCCCAGTGCAGCATGCCGGTCTGCTACAACGGCGACGTAATGACTCCCGAGCAGCTCCATGCTCTGGAAGCCGAATTTCCGGCTCTGTCGGGCATCATGGTCGGGCGGGGCATCATCGCTGACCCCGCCTTGTTCCGGCAGGCGATGGGCGGCGCACCCGCTTCCAAAGAGGAGCTGCGCGGCTATCTGGACGACCTGTTCCACGGCTATACCGAGCTGTTCGGCAGCGCAGGCTGTGCCATCAGCCGGATGAAAGGGCATTGGTTCTATCTCATCCACAGATTCGATGGTGCGGAAAAGCTGGAAAAGCAGCTCAAAAAACTCCGTGAGCCCTGGGAATATGAGGTAACGGTGAACCAGATCTTTACGTTGGAATTGAAGTAAACCTCTCAGTCCCGCATACGCTCGACTGCTCGCCTGCCAGGAGAGCCAAAAAGCCTCCCCTCGGTAGGGGAGGTAACATCCCGCAGGGATAACGGAAAGGTTTCCAGACAAAAAGACCCGCCGTCTTATCAAGACGGCGGGTCAAAAAGACGATATCAGACATTCAGATAATCGCGCAGCATCGCCTGCAGCAGATCGTCGCGGTCAACCTTGCGGATCAAAGAACGCGCTCCATTGTGGGTCGTAATGTAGGTGGGGTCTTCGGAAAGAATATAACCCACCAGCTGGTTGATCGGATTGTATCCCTTTTCCTTCAGCGCATCATACACCTGCTGTACGATTTTGTGGATCTCGTAGTCATTTTTATCATGGATGGAAAAAATAGCGGTAGAATCACCCACGTTATACACCCCCTTCGTAAAACTATGTTTTATTGTACACGAAACGGAGCGAAACTTCAAGATTATTCCGCCCTTTTTGCACATCTTTCATAAAAATTCCAGACAAAATCATGCAACTTGTCAACGGAGAAAGGAGCATTTATGCTGTATGGCATCGGCTGCGACCTGTGCAGCATCGACCGGATGCAGAAGATTCTTACCAGCGCGCACGGTATGACCTTTGCCCGCCGGGTCTTTGGCGAAGCGGAACGAACCGCTCTCGGTCTGCTCGAGGGCAGTCCCTTTCCGGAGGGGCGTGCCGGTCAGCGGACGGCAGCCAGTGCCTCCGCCGACTTTGCCGCGAAGGAGGCCTTTCTGAAAGCGGCTGGGACCGGTCTTGCGGGAGCGTTCTCGCTCTGTGAGATCGAATCCATCCGTCTGCCCTCCGGCGCGCCGGAGTACCGTTTCTCGGGGCGTACTGCGGCATGGGTCGCAGAGCGTCACCTGAAAGCCCATCTCTCCCTCAGCCACGACAACGGCATGGCGTTAGCGTTCTGCGTTCTCGAACAGAATACGGAACGCTGAGTCTCTTCTTCGCCCTCTCTGCATAGAATGGAAGAAAAGCCCTTGCGTGCATACCGACCGCCGGAATGGTTCATACTAAGCTCAGAACCAACCGAGGCGTGCCGGACGCACCACATAGCGGGCACAGCCTCCGATATCAGGGAGGGAGATTCTATGGAGGTACACAGAGGAGAAGTTTTTTATGCCGATCTGTCGCCCGTGGTCGGCTCAGAGCAGGGCGGCATCCGTCCTGTCCTCATCGTGCAGAACGAGATCGGCAACCGTCACAGTCCAACCGTCATCGCCGCAGCCATTACATCTCGGCTGGACAAAGCCCGTCTGCCCACCCACATCAACATCCGGGCAGCGGATACCGGTCTCACCAAGGACAGCGTCGTTCTTCTGGAGCAGATCCGGACTCTGGACAAACACCGCCTGCGTGAGCGCGCCGGACAGATCACGCCGGAGGATCAGAAGCGGGTCAATCAGGCGTTGGATGTCAGCCTCGGGCTGGATTCCTATTGAAAGAAGCATCGTGAAAAAAGAAAGCCCTGTATCCACATCGTGAAATGCGGGTACAGGGCTTTTGTCATGTTTGACGGCGGCAATCAATCCTGATTGCTTGCTTCCGCATCGTGGAGCAGGGCATACTCGCGGATCTTCTCCAGGGTCTGCTCGCTGAGGATATGCTCGGCTTTGCAGGCGTCCTCGGCGGCAACCTCCTCGTCCACACCCAACTGCACAAAGAAGTGGGTCAGCAGACGGTGACGACCATAGATACGCTCTGCGATCTCACGACCCGGTTCCAGCAGGGTCAGGTTGCCCTCGCCATCCACCGCGATATAGCCGTTTTCCCGCAGCTTCTTCATGGCGATGCTGACGCTCGCCTTGGTATAGCCCAGCTCGTTCACAACGTCAATGGAACGCACTTTACCCATACGCTGTGTCAGCATGAGGATCGTTTCGAGATAATCTTCCGCGGATTGGTGGATCTGCATGGTTTGGTGGCCTCCTGCCTTGTTCCCACAAGGGATTTTTCGCCCGGGCGAGAATCGTCCGGCTCGTATGTTATAGGATATCACATTTCATCGGGGGATGCAAGATTTCAGGAAAAGTTTGTCAAAACAAACCAAATCGTTTCCCGTAAATTTGTTACTTTGCTGCGTTCAAGTATGCGCTCGGTCCGGACAGGTACAGGTCTCCGCCGTGCGCATCAAGGATGACGGTCAGGGGCATGTTCTCTACGGTCAGGCAGCGGACAGCCTCACAGCCAAGATCCGGCCACGCAATGACCTCCAGTGTTTTGACGCTCTGCGCCATCAATGCGCCCGCGCCGCCCAGCGCAGCCAGATAGACCGCGCCATTCCGGACAACAGCCTCCTTGACTGCCTCGTCCCGCTTCCCCTTGCCGATCATGACTTTATTCCCCAAGTCCAGCAGGCGGGGACTCATCGCGTCCATCCGTCCGCTGGTGGTGGGACCTGCCGAGCCGATGATCTCGCCCGGGCGTTCCGGAGTCGGACCGACGTAGTAGATCGCACTGCCCATGAGGTCAAACGGCAGCGGCTCACCTTTGTCAAGAGCTTCCAGCATCCGCTTGTGCGCCTGATCCCGAGCTGTGTAGACCACGCCGGACAGAAGCACCGTATCGCCCGCTTTGAGCGGGGTCAGATCCTCTGCGGTGCAGGGTGTCGTCAGATGATATTCCATCGTGTGTCCCTCCTTACAGCGTTGCGGAAGCACGGCGGGTGACATGGCAGGAAACATTGACTGCCACAGGCAGACCCGCCACATGGGTTGGCATCTGCTCGATGGCAAGCCCCAGACAGGTCGTCCTTCCGCCAAAGCCCTGCGGTCCGATGCCAAGCTCATTGATGGCGGTCAGGAGCTCCTGCTCCAATGCCGCATAATAGGGGTCTGGGTTGGGCTTGTCCAGCGGACGGAGCAGAGCCTTTTTCGCAAGATATGCCACTTTGTCGAAGCTTCCGCCCACGCCGATGCCCAGCACGATGGGCGGGCAGGGGTTCGAACCTGCCTGCTGAACGGTCTCGAGGACGACCTTCTTGAAGCCCTCCACGCCGTCGGCAGGCTTGAGCATCCGGATGCGGCTCATATTCTCGCTGCCGAAGCCCTTGGGCGCGACCGTGATGGTACAGCCGTCGCCGTCCACCAGATGAACGGTGATGGCTGCCGGGGTGTTATCACCCGTATTCCCTCTGCGGAGCGGGTCGGCGACGATGCTTTTGCGGAGATAGCCGTCGGTGTAGCCCCGCCGGACGCCCTCATGGATGGCGGCTTCAAAACCGCCCTCGATATGGACGTCCGTGCCCAGCTCGACAAAGACGCACGCCATACCGGTATCCTGACAGATGGGCAGATTCTCTTCCCTTGCCGCTGACAGGTTCGACCAGAGAAGATCAAGGGTATTCTTCGCCAGCGGCCAAGGCTCTTCCTGCCGCGCTTTGTCCAGTGCGTCCTGCACATCCTGCGGCAGGCGGGTATTGGCCTCGATGCAGAGGCGGGCAACGGTATCTGTAATGGTCTGTGCCGGGATCGTCCTCATTGTCCTTTCCCCCTTTACAGGCGGGCAACGCCCGTCTCACGGGCAGCTTTCGCCACCGCATTTGCCACAGCCTCGACCACACGGGGGTCGAACGCGCCCGGGATAATGTTCTCCTCACTGCGATCCGCATCGGTGATGAGGTCGGCGATGGCATACGCCGCAGCCAGCTTCATTTCGTCGTTGATGTTCCGGGCGCGGACGCTCAGCGCGCCCTTGAACAGACCCGGGAAGCAGAGGACATTGTTGACCTGATTCGGGAAGTCGCTGCGCCCGGTCGCCATGACACGAACGCCGCCTGCCTTCGCTTCGTCGGGCATGATCTCGGGGGTCGGATTCGCCATTGCAAAGACGATCGCATCCTTGTTCATGGTTTTGCACAGCTCGGTCGTCAGGATGCCCGGACGGGACACGCCGATAAACACATCCGCACCCTCGATGGCTTCCTTCAGACCACCCTTGATCTGGCGGGGGTTGGTGACTTCGCCCAGCCAGTTCTTGTGCGCCTCGGCACTGTTGCAGCCCTTATAGAGCGTGCCGAACTGATCGACGGCGACGATATCCTTCGCGCCTGCGGTCATCAGCATCTTGATGATGGCGGTGCCTGCCGCGCCCGGACCGTTCAGGACGATGTGGACATCCTCCATCTTCTTGCCGACCACACGCAGCGCGTTGATGAGTGCCGCCGTCACAACGATCGCCGTGCCGTGCTGGTCGTCGTGGAACACCGGGATGTCCAGCTCCCGTTCCAGCGTCTCTTCGATCTCAAAGCACTCCGGGCTTTTGATATCCTCAAGGTTAATGCCGCCGAAGGTCGGCGCAATGGCTTTGCACGCTGCGATCACGCTGGCTGCGTCATGCGCGTCAATGCAGATGGGGAAAGCGTCCACACCGCCGAATTCCTTGAACAGGACGGCTTTTCCCTCCATGACCGGAAGTCCTGCCTCCGGACCGATATCGCCCAGACCGAGGACAGCCGTGCCGTTGGAGACGACCGCCACCATGTTTCCCTTGAAGGTGTACTTATACACATCATCAGGGTCGGCTTTGATCTTCCGGCAAGGCTCTGCAACGCCGGGCGTGTAAGCGGTGGACAGGTCGTCACGGGTCTTGACCTCGACCTTGCTGACGATCCCGACCTTTCCCTTGTGGCTCTCGTGCATCTCAAGAGCAGCCTGATTGTAATCCATTTGAAAGTCCTCCAATCATTTGAACATCTTTTATTCAAGGCTCCCCTATCAGGGGAGCTGGCGAGCGTATGCGAGACTGAGAGGTTCAACCGCTGCCACTTCGTGCTTCTTGTCCAACCTCTCCGTCAATGCTTCGCATTGCCACCTCTCCTTGTAGGAGAGGCATTGGCATTTCAGAAAGTTTCTGCTTTTATTTTATCAAAACCCATCCTTGTTTTCCACCGTTTTCATGCCGGATATGTGTCATTTTGTGGAATTTTTGCAAAAAACTTTTCTTTTTCATTTTTTCCCTTTATAATAGAATTTGTTTTTTGGTTCACCGACCGACCGCACGTCGGTTTTGAAAACAGGAGGTATTCTTTTGAAACGTACGATTACCCAAGCACTCTGCTTTGTTTGCGCAGGCGCAATAGCTCTTTCAATGGCTGGCTGCGGCAGCAAGACGGCGGACTCTTCCTCCGCTTCCAGCGAGAGCGACAGTCTCATCACCATCGGCAGTGCCGCAGACTATGATTACCAGAGCTTCTCGTACAGCGATGGTCTGGACGACAACGGCTACTGGACGGGCGTCACCGCTCTGGATTATGTCACCCTGCCTGAGGATTATGCCGCTATCCCCATTTCCCGTTCAGATGTTGAGCCGACCAGCGAAGAGGTCCAGTCCCAGATCGACAGCATCCTCAGCCAGAATTCCACCACGCAGGAGGTCGATCGCGCCGCCGCGGACGGCGACACCGTCAACATCGACTATGTCGGCACCGTGGACGGCGTAGCATTCACCGGCGGCACCTACAGCGGCTATAATCTTGTATTGGGAAGCGGCTCTTTCATTGATGATTTCGAGGATCAGATCGTCGGTCACAAACCCGGCGAGACCTTTGATGTCACCGTCACCTTCCCCGAGGGCTATTCGGACTCCACCGACTCCGATGGCAACACCATCGTCCTGAGCAATAAGGAAGCCGTTTTCTCCGTCACGCTGAACTCCATCTCGGAGGAGGTCCTGCCGGAACTAACCGACGAGTGGGTCGATGCCAACTACGGTTCGACCGATGACATCCACACGGTCGAGGATCTGCGTGCCCTGTATCAGCGGCTTCTGTATGAGGACAACCTCAGCAACGCAATCATGGATTACCTGCTGGAGAACTCCACCTTCAAGAGCATTCCGAAGGAGATCAGCGATTATCAGGTCTCGCAGTGCCTGAACTACTACTACACAATGGCAAGCTACTACGGCTACGATCTGGACGGCTTCGTTCAGGTAATGGGCTACACAGACGCTGACGACATGCTGAGCAAGCTGTCTGACAGCATCGAGAGCTATGCCAAGGAAGCCCTGCTCTATCAGGCGGTCGCCGAGGCCGCCGGTATCACGCCCACGCAGGAGCAGATCGACACCTATTCGGCTTACACCGACTCCTACGGTACCGGCTACTGCACGATGGTCGCACTGATGGATGCTGTGACCGACACCTTGTCCGACAGCGCAGTCGTCAACTGATTTTTCCGGGCAGTATAAAACCCCAGAGCTTCTACAAGCTCTGGGGTTTTTCTTTACTCCTGTTCCGGGTCGAACCACAGACCGGAGCGTCCGGTCAGGCGGTCAGCGGCTTCTTCCCCGTACTGCGCCTTCAGCCGCTCATACGCCGCCACGATCCTGATCGGGCGGGATGAGACGTTGTGCGCATCCGACGCCACGATATCCACCAGCCCGTCTCTGAGCCAGCGGTCAAGCCGCCGTCTGCTCCAGAAGCCGCCCGGATCGACCACCGTTGAGCAGTTGACCTGATACCGGACGGGATAGGTGTCCCGCAGCTTTTCCAGCAGACCACGCTTTTCCAGACAGGCGTATCGCTCGATGTGTGCCAGAAGGATCGAGCAGCCGCAATGCGCCGCCTGTTCCAGACCGCGCTCCAGCTCCTTCGCCGATACAGTGGGCAGATATTCCATCAGGACCCACTCGGAACTGCCCAGCGTCGGGAGGGTATGCTCCTGCGCATAGGCTTCCATTGCGGGGTTATACAAAAGCTCTGCGCCCGAATAGAGGGTGATCGGATAACCCTGCTGCCCGCAATAGGCTCTCGCCTGCTCCAGACGCTGCTCATAAGTCTCCTGCGGAAACCGCTCCATGCCCGGCGTCATATGCGACGTCGCAAACATCCGGGTCACGCCCTGCTTTGCCGCGGCATCCAGCATCGCCCGCATGGTCTCCTGGGTCTGCGCGCCATCATCCACACCGTAGACAAAGTGCCCATGAATCTCTGTAAAACCGTCCATGTCTCTCAGTCTTTCTTCCTGCTATCGCCCGACTTTTCATCCTTTTGATAGTAGCGCGAATAGTACGAGCTGGACTTATAATAATACTTCTTTCCGGTATAGTTTTCGTAATCCACCTGATTGAGAACGGTTCCCAGGATCGGGCATCCCGTCTGCTCCATCTGGGTCTTCGCGTCCATCAGCTCCTGACGGTGTACCTGATTGTAGCTGACGACCAGCAGGATGCCGTCGCAGAACTTGGCGATCTCTGCCGCGTCAATGACAACACCGACCGGAGCGGCGTCCACGATGACGTAATCCGCCATCTCCGCCAGCTTGTTCAGCAGTGCCTCAAAGCGACCCGAAACGATGAGCGGGATGGGGTTGAGCAGCTCCCGCCCGACCGGAACCATCATCACGCCCTTGATATCGGTCTGATACAGGATTTCATCCATCTCAGCGATCCCCGCCAGATAGTGGGAGAGACCATAGCCCTTGCCATTTCCGTCGAACTGGACACCGTAAACCTTGTTGATCATGCTTCGGCGCAAGTCGGCGTCCACCAGAATGACCCGCTTGCCGCGCTCCGCAAGCTTGCGTATCAGGTTCATACTGGTAAAGCTCTTGCCCTCCGACGCATGGGAGCTGGTAAGCATGATCTTTTTCAGATCCTTTCCCGCAAAGGAAAGGTTGGTGGACAGCGTATTGAACGCCTCGTTCACCGGATAGCTGACGGCAGGAAATTTTCTAAACCTCAAAGATCTCACAGTTTAAGCCCTCCCGGCAGCTTCAGTTCTTTTTTATAGGTGTGCTTTTCATCCGTCTTTTCCATCGGAATCTCCGCCAATGTCACCAGACCGGTGTACTTCCGGATATCCTCCGCCGTCTTATAGGTGTCGTCCAGCAGCATGAGGAGAACAATAACACCGCAGCTTGCCACAAAGCCCAGCAGCGCGCCCAGCAGGATGTTTCTGGTCTTGTTGGGGCTGACCGGCGAGGTCGGCACAAGAGCCGACGACATGGTCGTAGGCTTATCGGTCACCATCTTTTCCGCAATATAGCTGCTGGCGACCTTTGCGTATTCGTTTGCCACCTCAGCGGCTTCCTCGGGCGAGGTCGAAGTGAAGGAGATCTTCAGCATACGGGTATCCGAGGTGTTCGTCACGCTCAGCATCGAGCTCATCTGGGTGTAGGTATAAGGCAGGTCGAGGTTTGAGATGACCTTTTCATGGACCTCCCACATGTTGAACACCTCGATGTAATCGCTCGTCAGCGCAGAGCCGATCTGCAGATCCGAGATGTTGATGGCGGAGTCCTTGCGGCTGATCACGTAGATCGTTGCCGACGCCTGATATTTCGGCGCAATGAAGAAGAAGGACACAATGCCCGCCACCAGCGCGCAGAACAGTGTCACAGCCGCGATCCACTTCCACTTCCCTACCAGAGCATAAAATATCTCCAGCAGGTCGATCTCCGCTTCATCCTGATCCGGCAGGGCTGCGGCTCTTTCTTTC
>CAVEGP010000037.1:0-19512 GCA_963615155.1 Bacteroides uniformis
TTACCGCCCTTTGCGTAGGGCGCAAGCAGGTCGATGACCTTGATGCCAGTCTCCAGAATTTCAGTCGCAGGTTTCTGCTCAGCGAAGCTGGGAGCCTTGCGGTGGATGGGCCAATGAGGTACATCGTCCACAGAGCCCTTGCCGTCGATGGGGCGACCCAGCGGGTCGAACATACGACCCAGCGTCGCCTCACCCACAGGTGCGGTCAGACCGTGTCCGGTAGCCGTCACGACCATGCCCTTGCCCAGACCTTCGCTGGCAGAAAGCATGATGCAGCGCACGGTGCTCTCGTTGACATGCTGTGCCACTTCCATGGTGCGCTCCGTGTCCTCTGCGATCACGGTCAACGCCTCCTGAAGGGCAGGCAGCTTGCCACCGGTGAACTGAACGTCCACCACAGGGCCCGCTACGCGAATAATAGTTCCCTGTATCATACAATTGCCTTTCATTATTTGTGAACCTCTCTGTCTCGCTATCGCTCGACAGCTCTCCTGATAGGGGATGTGACAATGCGAAGCATTTTGATGGAGAGGTTATTCTTGATTCTGCACCGCAGCCGCGCCACCGATGATCTCGGTGATCTCCTGCGTGATCGAGCCTTGACGGGTACGGTTGTATTCCAACTGCAAGCCGTGGATCATATCGTTCGCGCTCTTGGTTGCGGAATCCATTGCCGTCATACGTGCGCTCTGCTCGGCGCAGTAGCTCTCGGTCATTGCGCCGAAGAGCATACCGTGCATATAAATGGGCGCAGTCTGTTCGAACACCGTCCACGCATCCGGCACCATCTCAACCTCGCTCCTCGGGTCGCCCAGACCCTTCGGCACAGGCTGCAGATGCTCACGGTCAAGGGGCAGAAGCCGAACCATGACCGGCTCGCTTGTCAGTGCGTTCTGGATCTTGGTGTAGATGAGATAGATCTCATCCAGGTTTCCCGTCTTGAAGTCGTCGATGGCATCTACCGTGATGTCACGGGCACGCTGCAAGGTCGGAGCAGTCGCGCTGTACTGGAACTCCTCCACCAGCCGTGGGTCTTTGTGGAGCAGAGCACGGTAGCCCGTCTGACCGATGACATAGAACTTTGCGTTCGGGTCATCGCCGCACTGCGCCTTGAGGAACTTGAGCAGGTTCTGATTATACGCGCCTGCCATACCCTTATCCGCCGTCAGCACGATGTACGCCCGTTTCGGGTTTTCAGCGTTCCGCTCGTGGAAGAACGGGTGCATCGGCTCATCGGGCAGATGCGGAACGACACGGGAGATGGTATCTCTCATGCGAGTGAAATAGGGCTGAACATTCTGATAATTCTGACGCGCCTTGCGGAGCTTGGACGAGGAGATCAGATACATGGCGTTCGTGATCTTCTGGGTGTCCTGAATGCTCTCGATGCGCTCTTTCAGCAGCTTACTGGACGGCATGGCTGTCGCCTCCCGCAAATGCTTTCCATGCGTTCAGGATGATATCAACCTGCTCCGGAGCAAGCTTTCCGGTCTTCTGGATCTCATCCATCGTGCCGGATACATCTGCGCGGAACTGACGCACAAATGCGGAGGTTTTCGCCCGCTGTTCTGCGGTAGGGATCTCATCGAGCGCGCCGTGCGAAGCAAGGGTCAGAATGACGACCTGCTCGGCGTCAGACTTGGGCTGATACAGCGGCTGCTTGAGCATCTCCATCAGAGCCTTGCCGTGCTCCAGCTGGCGGCGGGTCTCCGCATCCAGATCGGAGCTGAACTGCGCAAAGGATTCCATCTCCTTGTACTGCGCCAGCTCGATACGCAGGTTTGCGTTGGCTTTCTTCATTGCCTTGGTTTGGGCTGCGCCTCCGACACGGGAGACCGACAGACCAACATTGACTGCCGGACGGTTGCCTGCGTTGAACAACGCGCTCTCGAGGAAGATCTGACCATCGGTAATGGAAATGACATTGGTTGGGATATAAGCCGAAACATCACCTGCCTGCGTCTCAACGATGGGCAGCGCAGTGATCGAACCGCCGCCGAGGTCATCCCGCATTCGGCAGGAACGCTCGAGCAGACGAGAATGCAGATAGAAAACGTCGCCGGGATAAGCCTCACGACCCGGAGAACGGCGAAGCAGCAGAGAGATTGCGCGGTAAGCGACCGCGTGCTTGGACAGATCGTCGTAAACGATGAGGACGCTCTTGCCCTGTGCCATGAAATACTCTGCCAGAGCCGTGCCTGCATAAGGCGCGATGTACTGCAGCGGCGCACTGTCGCTTGCCGTTGCCGCCACGATGATGGTATAGTCCATTGCGCCATGCTTTTTCAGATCCTCAGCAACACGGGCGATGGAGGAAGCCTTCTGCCCGATGGCGACATAGATGCAGAGAACACCTGTGTCCTTCTGGTTCAGGATCGCATCGGTAGCGATGGAGGTCTTGCCGGTCTGACGGTCACCGATAATCAGCTCACGCTGACCGCGACCAATGGGGAACATGGAGTCGATGGCGAGGATACCCGTGTGAAGCGGGGTATCAACGCTCTGACGCTCCAGAATGCCGGGCGCACTCTTTTCGATGGGGTTGTAGCCGACTGCCTCTATCAGTCCCTTGCCATCGATTGGCTCGCCCAGCGGGTCAACGACACGACCAAGGAAATCATCGCCGACCGGAATGCCTGCACGCTTACCGCTGCGGGTCACCATCGTGCCAACGCCGACCGTCTCTGCGCCGTCGAACAGCATGATGCCGAGATGATCCGACTCAACGCTTTCGACCATCCCCTTCGCACCGTTCTCAAAGGTGACGATCTCGCCGCAGACAGCGCGATCCATGCCTTCAACCTGAACGATACCGTCTGCCGATGCGATGACCACACCGCCCTCGGCACTGGTGGCTGCGGGCTTGTAATCCTCAATGCGGGTCTTGAGGGTCGCCAGAGAGGGCTTGCCCTCCATCATCTGGTCGAGGGTGTGACGACCGGAGTTGTCAAAGACCCGATCGCCGACCTGAAGCACATAGCCTGACAGCAGACTTTCGTCTACTGTAACATTCAGCAGGACTTCTGTGGCGTCGTAGAGCTTCTTGATTTCTTTTTTGATGCGGGTGATGTCTTCCTCGCGGGGTTTGCGCGCTGCACGAAGGTCAGCTTTCACAATCCGGTTGGCGGAGAAGAACTCACGGCTGAACTCACTTGCCATCGCCAACACCCGCTTTCTGCAACAGGTCATCCAGCATCCGTGCGTCGTCCTGCTGGGTCAGATTCCGAGCCAGCAGCTTCTCACACATAGCACGTGCCAGAGCGGTGGTCTGTGCGTCGGCTTCCCGCAGCTTGTGCTGACGTTCGGTCTCTGCTGCCGCCTTGCCCTCAGCAACAATGACCTCCGCCTGACGCTGTGCGTCGGCGAGAAGCTGTTCTTTTTCTTTTTCAGCCTGCTTTTCGTAGGCTTCCCGACGCTGAGCAGCCTCAGCATCGACATTGCGCAGCTTGTCCTGCGCAGCATCCAGAGCCGTTTTTGCCTCGTTCTTGGAGGTTTCAGCGGCAGCGATGGCGTCGTCCACCTGCTTCTGACGCTGCTCGATAATGTTCATGACAGGCTTGTACAGGAACTTCCGCAGCAGGAAAAACAGAATCAGGACGTTGACGACTGTATACAGAAGATTGATATTCAGTGTCAGCATTCGTCATGCCTCCGTTATCAACCCAGGAACAGGATGATCAGCAGAGCAACGACGAAGCCGAAAATTGCAGTACCTTCTGCCAGAGCCGCGCCCAGCAGCAGATTCGTCTGGATCTTGCCAGAAGCCTCCGGCTGGCGGCTGATGGCCTCCGTTGCCTTACCCGTTGCGATTCCGATGCCGATACCGCCGCCAATACCAGTCAGTGCTGCAATGCCAGCACCCAGAGCTACCAATCCGTTCATAGTTATATCTCCTTTTATTTTAATGAAATGTTTTGTCGGTCGCAAGGCTCTCTTGCTTGCCTGGGCTCGAGAAGCCTGACCGACCTGCCAATGGCTCTCCCAGAGGGAGAGCTGTCGCGAATGCGCCTGAGAGGGTTATTCCTCGTCTCCGATGCTCTCTTTCATGAACAGCGAAGTCAGGAACACGAACACATAGGTCTGAATCAGACCATCGAACAAGTCGAAATACAGGCTGAACACCGCAGGAACGAACACCGGAACGACCAGCTTGATCAGCTCCATGATGACGAACGCGCCCAGCACGTTGCCGAACAGTCGCATACACAGGCTGGTGGGTCGGATGGCGATCTCAAGGATGTTCATCGGGGTCATAATGGGGGTGGGCGCAGCCAGACTCTTGAGGAAGCCTACGCCGCCCCGTGCGCGGATGCCCGAATACTCGATCAGGACGATGCTCATCAATGCCAGAGCTGCCGTCACGTTCAGATCCTTTGTCGGGGGCTTGATGCCAAACACACCGATCAGGTTGGAGCAGGCAATGTACAGCGCGACCGTCATCAGATACGGTACATAGCGTTTGCCCTTTTCGCCCAGCAGACCCACAAAGAATCCATCAATGGTCGTCACGACCAGCTCCAGTACTGCCTGACGTTTGCTGATGTGATCGACCTTGAGATTTCGGGTCAGCAGGATGGACAGAATGACGAGGAATGCCATGATACCCCAACTGACGACCACCGATTCCGGGATCTGCAAGCCGCCCACCGAGACCATCTCAACATTCAGCTCTTCTTTCAAAGCCGCTGTCAACGCGTTCATTGTTCCGCCCCCTTTCTTGTGTCTGGAAATACAGGTGAATATACCGTTTCACTCGCTCTCCTTTCGTTTTTTAACTCTTACCGAAAAGACGTCCTGTCGTCAGAAAAAGGAAAGAAGGCGTTGATTTTTCATCGTGCGCCCTCTCCTTTCCCTCTGCGGAATGCTGTCTTTTTCGGCTGATATCATAGCACTATTTCTTCGGATTGGATACCCCATTTTTCAACATTCTACTTTTTGTTATATTCCATTCCGCTGATGCACTATAAATGTTGTGTATTTTGTGCAAAATCAGCGGCTCGAGCTGTACGCTTTGCACAATTTCTTTGTTAATTCTTAGCCTATCATTCCGTTTCGGAGCAATTTCACAAGGCAAAAGCTGCTTTTGGCACGCCGCATATACACCATTTGTATACCCACTATATAAAATTCATATGGGTCAAGTGGCTGTCATATGGTTTAAATTTTGTTCAGCATACCAGAATCCAATTGCTTTTATACCTATTTTATATGGCAGCTCTGCGGTCAGTTGGTCTTTTCTGCCTTCTCGCCGCGGCGGAACAGCAAGCGGAAAATGAACCGGGACAGAGGGCCGCAGTAGAACATCTGCCAGCACAGAGCCATCGGAAAGTTGCAGCCGAAGGTATGCACCCATGTACCGAAGCTGGCTTCTTTAAACAGCAGCGTTGCGATGAGGCTCATAGTCGGGCACATGATGCAGACGATCATCAGCGAGATCGCATAGGTAATGAACTGCGGACGATCGGTCGGGCGCATGAACGCAAACGCAAGCCTGGTCGCCAGTTTTTCAACCACGAAAAACTCGAGGATGAATGCTGCCGGCACCATGATCGGCATTTCATGCAGAGCCATCGCAAAAGTCGCGTTGGTAACACCGCCCGTGTTGAGCGCAACATTGTAGACGATCATGCCATAGACCATGATGGTCGCCATGACGATGGTAAAGACGATTTTTTCCAGTAATGTTTTGGGCATGAAGTGTACTCCTTTATCTTGTGTGATTCAGAACTTTCATCGCACAAAAAAAGAAGACCCGCGTGAACTTTCGTCTCGCTGATCTTCCTGCTGCGACTACCATTGATTGCTCCGGATTATAGCACATGGTTTCGCCGCGCGTAAGTACCAGCGGGCATTTTCTCATATTTTTCCAGAAATCGTTCACGAACGACTCGAAGTTTCTGGGCAAATTACTCTACTGTTTTCTCACGCCAGAAGCACCAACGGAAGATCCAGCGGGCAACCGGTCCGACCAGAAGCAGTTGCAGCGGCAGTGCCATGATGAAGTTGCGGCAGTATGCGCTGATGTAGTCCGGTAAGAACTGGACGGTGAAACCATTGCCGTGCCACACTGCGAGAATGCTTGCCAGCGCAACCTGACAGACCACCGTAAACACCTGAATACTCAGGATGATGGCAATGGGACGGTCGCCCGTTGGTACATCGTCACACTTTCTTTGTCATTTCTTTAAAAAGACTGTCTATTTCTTTGTGCACTCTGCGAATGGACAAAATCGCTTCTGTTCTGTATAATTAAGCCAGAAACCAGACAAGTACAGCAGAAGATCAAAAGAGATCTCACCCTGCTGACTTTAAGAAGGAAGGAGCGAAGACCGATGGTTGATATGGAACCCGCACAGTGTGGACAGACTGTCGGGGATCGCTGAGAAGCAAAACAGATGCTCGCCACGAATGGGATGTTTCCCCATAAAATATATAGAAATCGAGCCAGTCTTGAGCATCAAATAATGCGAAAACAGATAGTCTGTCAACGATAATCTTCTGGCATTCAAATAGATCCGTTGAAGGTGATTTTCATGATGAAAGCTTTTGTACGGAGAAACATATTTGAATAACCATAAAGGAGATACTCCAATGTACTAAGCAATGGCTTCCTTGGCAAATCTAACTCGAAAGAATGTGGTAATATGAAATTCATCCTCATGATTCGTGTGCCGCAATCCAACAGTTAAGAGAAGGGTCAGTCCAATGTACATCGTATAGAGTTTTTAAGAATGTTCCCCGTTCTTCATCGTTTCAAGGAGCGATTTCTATGAAACGTCTGGTACAGACCGAAAAATGACGAACCGAGGAGAAGAGGCTTATGACTCCGAAGAAGTAAGTATCCAGCCGGATCGAGGGCTTGCAACCGCCTCGTTCGGCTGGTTTTTTGTTGTCATTTTTATGACATTTGTCGTGGGAAATTTCATCTTCCTTCTTGCGCCTTCTGTTCTCTCATGCTACAATGAGAAAAATGGACAGGAGGATTTTTTTATTATGGTCAAACACATCATTCTCTGGCAGCTCAAGGACGAACTGTCCGATGCTGAGAAAGTCGAGATCAAGGCAGGCATCAAAGCCGGTCTGGAAGGATTGGACGGACAGATCCCCGGGTTGGTCGAGATCAAAGTCTATACCAACGCTCTCCCCTCTTCCAATGCTGACCTGATGCTGGACACCACCTTCGAGACTACTGAGGCTCTCAAGGGCTATTCCACCCATCCAGCTCATGTCGCTGTCGCCAACAGCAAGGTTCGCCCCTACTATAAAAACCGTGTTTGTCTGGATTATGAGGTTTAAATTTTCTTTTCAGTTGACAAACCCCGCTTTTTTGCGTATTATAGGTAAAAGAGACAAGGGATTATTCTGCCCCTGAGAAAGCAATCGCTCTCGTCCTTGGCGGGCTTTGACCCGATTGGACGGGGGCGTTTTTGCTGCCACGATAGAAAGGAAGACAAGTCCATGAGTGAGCACAAGACATTCTATATCACGACCCCGATCTACTACCCCAGCGACAAGCTGCATATCGGTCACAGCTACACCACCGTCGCTTGCGACGCGCTGGCACGCTTCAAGCGGATGCAGGGCTATGGCGTCATGTTCCTGACGGGCACGGACGAGCACGGTCAGAAGATCCAGGACAAGGCTGCGGACGCCGGCGTGACCCCGAAGGAGTACGTTGACAAGATCGTTGCCACCGTCAAAGATCTGTGGAAGCTGCTGGATATCAGCTATGACCGTTTCATCCGCACGACCGATGAATATCATATGGAGAGCTGCCAGAAGATCTTCACCAAGCTGTATGAGCAGGGCGATATCTACAAGGGTGAGTATATCGGTCACTACTGCAAGCCCTGCGAGAGCTTCTGGACGGACAGCCAGCTTGTTGATGGCAAGTGCCCCGACTGCGGCCGTGAGGTCTACGATGCTCACGAGGAGGCGTACTTCTTCAAGACCGGTAAGTACGCTGACCGTCTGCTCAAGCTCTACGAGGAGAACCCTCAGTTCATCCAGCCCGAGAGTCGTAAGAACGAGATGATCGCCTTCATCAAGCAGGGTCTGCAGGATACCTGCGTTTCCCGTACCTCGGTCAAATGGGGCATTCCTGTCCCCTTCGACCCCAAGCACACCATGTATGTCTGGGTCGATGCTCTGAGCAACTATATCTCCGCTCTGGGTTATGGCAACGAGACCTATCACGATTATGACAAGTTCTGGCCGGCTGACCTGCACATGGTCGGAAAAGAAATTCTGCGCTTCCACACCATTCTGTGGCCGGCTATGCTGATGGCTCTCGACCAGCCGCTTCCCAAGCGTGTGTTCGGTCACGGCTGGCTGCTGATGAACGGCGGAAAGATGTCCAAGTCGGTCGGCAACGTCGTCGATCCGGTCATCCTGTGCGACCGCTATGGTGTTGATGCCATCCGCTACTTCCTGCTGCGGGAGATTCCCTTTGGCAACGACGGCATGTTCACCAACGAAGCCCTCATCAACCGCATCAACAGCGACCTTGCAAACGATCTCGGCAACCTGCTGAGCCGCACCGTCGCCATGTGCGAGAAATATTTCGGCGGTACCGTCCACAAGGTTGCCGGCAGCGAGTCCATTGACGCTGAGCTGGAGAGCATGGTGAACGAACTGACCGCAAAGGTCACCGCCGATATGGACAACCTCACCATCCCGCAGGCTCTGATGGAGATCTTCGCTGTTATCCAGCGTGCCAATAAATATATCGACGAGACCGCTCCCTGGGCTTTGGCAAAGGATGAAGCCAACAAGGAACGTCTGGAAAGCGTTCTGTATCACCTGTGCGAGGCTCTGCGCGTCTGTGGTATTCTGCTGAACGCTTACCTGCCCACCACCGCACCCAAGATGATGGATCAGCTGGGTCTGGACGTCTCCGCTCTCGACCTGTCCAAAACCACCTACGGTGCGCAGGAGACCTATACCGTCCACAAGGGCGACGCTTTGTTCCCCCGCATTGATGTTGCGAAGGAGATCGCCTACCTGAAGGAAGAGGACGAGAAGCGCAAATCCGCCGCCAACAAAGCCAAGGAAGAGGCAGAGAAAGCAAAGACTGCTCCCGCTCCTGTTACTGAGGAGAGCACCATCGATTTCGCCCACGAGGAAGAGATTGCATTCGATGACTTCTGCAAGGTCGAGCTGCGTGTGGCCGAAGTCCGTGCCTGCGAAAACCTGAAGGAGAGCAAGAAGCTGCTTCATCTGACCGTCTTCGATGGCGAGCGGGAACGCTGCATCCTGTCCGGCATCGCAAAGTGGTTCAAGCCGGAAGACCTCATCGGCAAAAAGATCGGCATCGTCGCCAACCTCGCACCCCGCCCGATGATGAAGGGAAAGTATGTCAGCGAGGGCATGATCTTCGCTGCGGACACTGCGGACGGCGGCTGCTCCATCGCATTCTACGGCGATGACACGCCCGTCGGCGCACGCATCCACTAAGCATTATGCAGGATCAGACAAACCATCGTGCCGACAAACTTGACCGCATCTTCGGCACGCCTCTCTTTGCGGTTCTTCTGGCGATTTTCTGCAACTGCCTGTGGGGCTCGGCGTTCCCCTTTATCAAGATGGGCTATCGCCTGTTTTCCATCAACTCGGCAGATACGCCGTCCATCCTCTGCTTTGCGGGCGTCCGGTTCATGCTGGGCAGCTTCCTTGTCCTGCTTGGCAGTGTTCTGTTACAGGGCAAGCTCCCGAAATTCCCGCGCGGCAAAGTCGCTCTGGAATCCTGCGCACTGGGTCTGTGGCAGACCACGGCACAGTACGCGTTCTATTATTCCGCCGTTGCCCTGCTGACAGGTGCGTTCGGCGGCATCCTGAACAGTACCCAGAGCTTTCTCGGCGTGATCTTCGCCCACTTCATTTACGGCGACGCCGACCGGATGACTCCGACTAAGGCTTTGGGTTGTGCGGTCGGCTTCGGTGGCGTTCTCGTGGCGACCATCGGCAATCACGGAAGCGGAAGCGCATGGGGCATTTTCTGTATGCTGGCGGCAACGGTCATCTTCACCCTGTCCGGTCCGTGGAACAAGTCGGTGACAAAAAAAGCGGACAGCTTTGCCGTCTGCTTCATCAACCTGTTCATCGGCGGTCTGGCACTGCTGCTCATCGGTCTGGCTCTGGGCGGAAGCCTGCATGTGCAGAGTGCGCTGGCCGTGGTCGTCATGCTGTATCTTGCCTTTATCTGCGGCGCAGGCTATGTTCTGTGGGCGTTACTGATGAAGAACAACCCCGTCAGCCGCATTTCCGTCTTTGGGCTTGTGAATCCGGTCGTCAATGTTCTGCTCAGTGCTGTTCTGAACAGCGAGCCTTTGTTTGAGTGGCAGTATCTCGCCGCTCTTGCACTGGTCTGTGTTGGCATCTGGCTGGTCAACAAAGCCCCGAAAAAGGAGCGTGCGTATGACAGGTCCGATCTTTGACACTCACGCTCATTACAGCTCCCGCGCATTCGACGCAGACCGTTTTTCTCTGCTGGACAGCCTGTCCGAACAAGGCGTTGTCGGTGTTTGCGAGCAGGCGACTCATTCCGGCGATGCGCCCCGCTGTCTCGAACTGGCACACCGATATCCGTGGGTCTATGCCGCCATCGGCATTCATCCTGAAAGCCTGCTTGCCGCTAAGGACTGCGGCGAGGAGGGACCTGCTCCGACGGTGTCGGTCTACAGCGGGGACTGGCAGGCTGAGATGCGTGCTCTTGCGCCTTATTACGACGACCCGAAGGTGGTTGCCGTCGGCGAGTGCGGTCTGGACTATCACTGGCCTGTCCCCAAGGACGCACAGCTGGCTCTGTTCGAGGCGGAAATCAAACTTGCCCTCGAGCTGGATAAGCCCATCATTGTCCATGACCGTCAGGCACATGCGGACGTTTATGCCCTGCTGAAGCAGTATCAGCCGAAGGGGATCGTCCACTGCTATTCCGGCAGTGCCGACGACGCGCTCTGGCTGGCAAAGCAGGGTCTTTTCTTCGGGTTTGGCGGTGCGTGTACCTTTAAGGGCGCAAAGCGCGCCGCGAAAGCCATTGCCGCCCTGCCGCTGGAACAGATCGTCCTCGAAACAGACTGCCCCTATATGGCTCCCGAGCCTGTCCGCGGCACACGTTGTGACAGCTCCCTCATCCGCTATGTCGGTGAGTATATCGCTTCGGTGAAGGGCGTCTCTCCCGAAGAAGTCTTTCGCAAGACGGCTGAGAACGCAAGAGCTGTGTTTCAAATTTGACCCCTTCTAGCCCAAACCTCTCCGTCATCGCTGCGCGATGCCACCTCTCCTACTGAGGAGAGGTCTTGGCATTTCGGAAAGCTTTGACTCTTTGCCAATGGCTCTCCTATCAGGAGAGCTGTCTGCGAAGCAGACTGAGAGGTTTATATAAACATCAAACTTGTCATCAAGGAGAATCATTATGAAAGCTCGTATCCCCAAACATCGTGAATTCATCATCAACTTCCCCGACAGCATCGACCAGAACAAGGCCAACGAGGGTTGGGCAAAGCTGCAGCAGATCGTTGAGGACTACAAGAAGTCTCACAACGGTGCTTCTGTCTATGCCCCCACCTTCATCGAGGACTGTGAAGCAGACGTCAAGAAGCTGCAGGAAGAGTATGGCTTCGAGTACACCATCGAGTACGTTCAGTAAACTTTGGTCCCCGCATAAAAAGAGGGAGTGCATCTTCTCCGCCATTGGCAGAGGGATGCACTCCCTCTTTTTGTTGTTTCAGTTCAGCGGTGCTTCTTCTTCCGTCCCACCAGCTTGAAGCATCCCGTGTAAAGGATGAACAGCGGAATGCTCACCAGCGTGATCGTTTTGCTCAGCTTCAGACCATCCGCCTGATACACAAAGTCGATGCTGCTGTGTCCCGCCGGACAGAGAACCGCCATCAGTCCCTCATCGACCTCGAGGATCTCCTGTTCCGCGCCATTGACATAGGCGGTGAAGCCATCGTCATATGGTACTGCAAAGAACACAAGATTATCCTGTTCCAGATCGATCTCGGCACTGAATCCGGAATTCGTCATCTGAAATCTGCTGCACGCACTGGCACGACGGTCATTGCAGTCTCTGACATATGTTTCATAATAGAGATCGTAAAGCTTTTCCTCGGGCAACTCGGTCAGATACTTTCCGTAGGTCGCTGCATCATCATCCGACAGCACCAGCGCGCGCATCAGCAGATTCGAGCGGGTGGAGGTCACACTGTTCTGATACGTCTCCTCGGTGACGTAGTAATCATAGGTGAATCCCATTGGAACATAATTGGTGTTCTCATAGAGAACATAGCCATCCAGCGTATCGTAATATTCCCAGCCGGAATCGGCTTCATTCTCAAAGTCTCCCTGATGCTCCGACGTCGTGATGAGGTATTTCACGCTCAACAGACCCCGCAGAGCGTAATTGGAGAGGTCGGGTTCACTGCGGACGTCCCGCTTGACACCCAGTGCCGGATAGAAGCTCAGGATACTGGGTGCAGCCGTGCTTCCGAAGTATTGCAGACAGCTTTTATCCAGCCAGAGACCGAGGTTGTCGTGGGTTTTGTAGGTATCCACACGCCAGTCTCCTTCCGGCAGATCCTCCTTCAGCTTCAGAGCATTGGTATATTGCTCTACAAGGTCGCTGTCCGTGTACCACTGACCGAACTTGCCAATGCCGATGTGCACGATGCTGAACAGGCAGGCAAACGCCAGCGTCGCTGCCAGCAGACGGCGGAGGAACACCTTTTTAAACCGCCATTTCCTGCAGATGAACCGATACAGCTGCAGCCCTCCCAAGCCGAAACCCAGCACTGCCACATACTGACCGGAGTTTTTCAGAACACCCAGCGACCACTCTCCCGTACTGCTGTCCAGCACCGGAACAAGCGCGAACACCGTTGTCGCCAACATGATCCAGCTAACGCCCTTCGCAGGAGCGTCCAGATCGATTTCCGGATCCTCCAAGGCCTTGACCGTCATCGTGCATAGGATGAGGACAGGCATATAGTACCAGCGGGCATAGTAGCTGGAATTGAGCATATAAAACGCACTGTTCAGCACCGGAACAAGGGCAAAAATGGCACAGGTCGCAATGATGCGCTTCATGCTGTCGCCCTTCTTCGTCCGCCAGTACGCCATCGCTCCCGCCAGACTGCAAAGGGGCAGATAGGCACTCATGCTCGTCCACTTGATAATGCCCTCCGACCAGACCGAGGTCATATAGGGGGAATCCGGCGGCATGATCCAGCTGAGCATGATCGCCAGATATTGCTGAACGTAGGAATAGGTCAAAAAGCCCCATCCCGACGACAGGTCGATGGTACGCGGATTTTGCAGCAAAGACAGCAGTGCAGGCCAGATCAGCAGACCGCCCATCCCCACGCCGAGGATGCTTTCCACCGCCAGCCGGATAAACAGCCTCGGTGTAAGTCTGCATTCGCCTGTACTGACCTTGCATATAAAATAGATGGCAAGGAAGAGCACCTGCCCCGCAAAAAAGAAATAGTTGTTCAGCAGATTGACTGCGACCCAGAACGCGAATAAACCGTGGCGTTTTTTATAAATGGCTTCATCCAACGCCCAGAGCATCCACGGGAACAGTGCCACCACATCCACAAAATGGTTAAAAAAGACATTGTAGACCGTAAAGCCCGAGAACGCGTACAGACAGGCTCCCAGAACCGCATGATTCACATTCCGAACGTAACGGCGCAGATATTGATACGCGCCACCACCCGCCACAGCGAACTTGAGCACCAGAAGCGGAACCATCATGTAGGGCATCCAGTTCTGCGGAAAAATCAGCGAAAACCAGAAAAACGGCGAACCATACAGATAGAACGAGTAAGCGTTCATCACGCCGCTTCCAAGATCGGTCGCCCACGAGAAGGTGTTGGTCGGCAGGCTCTGACCGTTCACGCTTGTCAATCCGTCCGGATATCCCATCCCTTTGATGAAGCCGTTCATATAGCGGTAAAAGCTGATCTGCTGGCTGTTGAAGTCGCCCGCATAGTGGAAAAAACCGCCATCCAGAAGATAGAATGGCAGGAAGATCAATGCGGCTGTCAGGGCACAAAGCCCGACCGTCAGCCAGAATTTATCCTGCGGCTTTTTGCGGATGAAATGCTGTCCGGTCAAGCCGGCAGAACCAAAAAAATCCATCGTTTCCTCTTTCCCCGCCCGGTGCTCGGATCAGGAGCACCCGAGAAGAATTTATTGCTCTTGCGCCTAGTATAACACGCCGCACCCCTGAAAAAAAGGACTATTTTAAAGGCTCATTTTTATGGGAAGGGAATCTCCCGGACTTCTTCATCCTGTGCAGCTTTCCTCTGTTCGGCAAATACCGCCGCGATCAGCTCATCCAGATCCTCCAGATGGGTCAGCTCACAGCAATACCGCCTGAGCGAAGCCGCGCCTTTCAGCCCCTTCATGTAGTGCATCGTCTGAGCGCGCGCCTGCGGCATAGCGACGAATTCACCCTTCTGCTCCACCATCTCCTCGACCTGACGGCGAAGCGCGTTCATCCTCGCCTGCAAATTGGGCTCTTTCGGGGCGGGCAGACCCTCCAGCGCAGCATTCACCCGCTCGAACAGCCACGGATCACCCAAAGCGGCGCGGGCGATCATCACGCCGTCGCATCCGGTCTGCTCCACCATTCTCACAGCATCCTCTGCCGACCGGATATCGCCGTTTCCCAGCACCGGCACATGCACCGCCGCCTTGACCTTTGCGACGATCTCAGAGTCAATGCCGGGCGTATACATCTGCTCCCGGGTACGGGCATGGACAGCGATCAGCTCTGCGCCTGCCTGCTCACAAGCCTTGGCGCATTCCACCGCCGTGATATGATCGGCATCCCAGCCCTTCCGCATCTTGACTGTGACCGGACGAGAGGTGTGCGCCCTGACCTGTTCAACGATCCTTCCGCAGAGGTCTGGGTCAAGCATCAGCTTGCTGCCCGCGCCACCCGAGACGATTTTGGGAGCAGGGCAGCCCATATTGATATCCAGAAAATCGAAGTCGTATTCCTCGATGGCAGCGGCAGCCTCGCCCATGATTTCCGGCACTTCGCCGAAGATCTGAACGCCGTAGGGCGCACCATTGGGTTCTGCTTTGAGCAGACCGACCGTTTTATGGTCGTGATAAACCAGCGCACGGCTGGACACCATCTCGCTGACTGTAAAGCCTGCGCCGTGCTCAGCCATCAGCCGGCGGCAGGGTGCGTCTGTAAAACCCGCCATCGGACCAAAAACCGCCCCGTGCGGCAGGATGATCGTTCCAATTCTGATTTCTTTCATAAATTTCCTCATATGAGATCGTTTTTCGGGCAAAAGCTTCTGTTTTCCGAAAGCCTCTCTGTGGGTTTCATTTTATCAGATATAACTTACAAAATCAATTTTTTCAAAGTTTTTTCAGTTGTATCTGACGTTCCGCATTCTTGCTCTGGATTTCCCGACATGATATACTGGGGAAAAGGAGGCGCGGCGGGAACGGTCAAGCCCCGCCGCGAGGATGAGTATGGAATATCGCAACTGGAAAAAGAATGCCGCCCACATTTCCCTGCTGGGATACGGCTGTATGCGTTTCCCGACCAAGGCGGATGGCAGCATCGACGAAGAACGCGCCGCCGCCCTGCTGAACACGGCACGGAATGCCGGTGTAAACTACTTTGACACGGCGTACCCCTATCACGGCGGCAAGAGCGAGCCGTTTGTGGGGCGGGTCATCGCCAACTGGCCGCGCGAAAGCTTTTATCTCGCCACCAAGCTTCCACTCTGGCACTGCAAGGATCTGGACGACGCCAAGCGCATTTTCGCAGAGCAGTTCGAGCGGCTGGGCGTGGACTACCTCGACTATTATCTGATGCACTCCCTTCACAAAGCTCGGTACGACCATGCGAAAAAGCTGGGCATCGTGGACTGGCTGTGGGAGCAAAAAGCCGCCGGAAAGATCCGGAATCTGGGCTTCTCCTGCCACGATAATTTTGCCGGATTTGAGCACATCCTGCGTGACCGGCCATGGGATTTCTGTCAGCTACAATACAATTATCTTGATACCGATGACCGTGCCGAGGAGATTTCGGGCGACCGCGGCTATCAACTGACCGAGGAACTGGACATTCCTCTCATCGTCATGGAACCGATCAAGGGCGGCACGCTGGCAACGCTTCCTCCGGATGCCGAAGCTCCATTGAAGGCTTTGCGTCCTGATGCCAGCGATGCTTCGTGGGCATTGCGTTGGGTCGGCAGCCATAAAAATGTCCACCTCATCCTTTCCGGCATGAGCGCAGAGGATCAGTTGGAGGACAATCTGCACACCTTCGATCATTTTGAACCACTCAGCCCCGAAGAAGAAAAGGCCGTCGAGCAGACCGCCGCCGTCCTGCACAGCCGCATCAAGATCGGCTGCACCGGATGCCGTTACTGTATGCCCTGCCCAATGGGCGTTGATATCCCCGACAATTTCAGCATCTGGAATAAGCTTGGCATGTTCAGCCAGCCGGACGCCATCAAAAAGCAGTGGACAACACGCTTTCCGGACGCGGAAAAAGCGACTCACTGCATTCGCTGCGGTAAGTGTGAAGCCGTTTGCCCGCAGAAGCTCCCGATCCGAGATTCGCTGGCGAAATTGCAGAAAGAGTTAGATAGTTTATAAGATAGCAAAAGGCCGGACTTTTCACGTCCAGCCTTTTTGTTTTCTGTATTTACCAGAGCCGGATCACCTTGATCACGCCCTCGGCTTTATCGCGGGCGATCTCCAGATGCTGCTGCAGGGCATCCGCAGCCGTATTCCAGTCCTCACGGAGAGCAGCATCAAGGATCAGCAGATGCTCCTCACAGGTCTGCTCCCGATTGATCATGCTGACCTTTCCGGTCATGATGCGGAAACGGGTATTCAATCCAGTGATACGGTCATAAGCCGAACGCAGATACTTGTTCGGCAAAGTGCTCATCAGCAGCTCATGGAAATCATCGTCCGCCTTGCAGAAGTCTTCGATCCGATCCGGATTGTGCATCAATTCCGCAAACGCTTCCAGCTCCTGACGGGGGATCTCGTGACCGTAAGTACGCAGAGCATACGGCTCGACCAGAAGGCGCATCTCAAACATGCTGTGTACGTCCTCTTCCGTGATGCCGGAGACCATCAGACCCTTTTTGGGCAGGATCGTAATGAGCCCCTCCTGTTCCAGCCGCCCTAATGCGTCCCGCATCGGGGTGCGGCTGATGTTTCCCATCTCAGCGCAAAGCTTCTGTTCATTGAGAAATTCGTTCGGACGGTACTCACAGTTCAGGATCTTTGTTTTTAGATACTGATAAGCCTGCAATTTCAGACTCAGCTTTGTCTGGGGTTCCATCTCTTTCATTTTTCTTGCTCCTAATCGTCTAAGCTTCATGCAAAAATTTCAAGGGCATTTCCTCTCGGAAGCTTGTATCCCTGAAACCATCCATGAAACCATCCATCTGATCTGTTGGTTTTATTATCCCATATTGTAACATTTATTACAAGAGTTTTTCTGAAACTTTGGCAGCATTTCTGTTTTATACAACAACAACGCCCGATTTTTGCATATTTTAAACAGCATTTTTGTGCTTGTAGCCAATCCCGTTCTCATCTTTTGCATCCAATGCGGAAATGTGGTACACTAACCCCAGAAAGGAATGATTCTGCATGGCACGAAGCGACGGATACAACACCAAGACCCGACAGCTGATCCTCGATTACCTCATCAACAACCGCCAGCACGCAGTCAGCGCGTCCAACATCCTCGAGCATCTGGAAGAAGAGGGAGCAAGCCCCAATCCCACCACGGTTTATCGCTACCTCGACAAACTGGCAGGCGAGCAGCGCATCATGAAATATGTGGCTGACAAAGGCGAACGGGCGGTGTTTCAATACGTCGATGAAGGCAGCCATTGCCACGAACATCTGCATCTCAAGTGCGTGCAATGCGGCTGCATCTATCACCTTGACTGCCACTTCATGGACGAAGTGCGCAGCCATCTGATGGCGGAACACGGCTTCACCCTGCAATGCGAGGGCAGTGTTTTGTATGGTTTGTGTCGCTCCTGCGCCGCAAAAAGCGTTCAAACCAGTCAGCCTGCACAAAGTGAGGAAAATTTTCATCCGACTGTTGACACGGAGAAAAAGCCGTGATACAATTCGGACAAGAAAAGTGATGATCGGGAAAAGTAAGGTTCAAGCTGTCTTCTTTCAGAGAGTGCGGGCAGGTGAAAGCCGCGCAGAAGACCGAGCCCGAACGAACACCCGTGAACTTCTCCCTGAACCCAAAGCTTTGGCTCTGGCAGTAGGGGCAGACGGTAGCCGTTCGTTATCGCGGCAGTGCTTTCAACGAGGAGAGTACAGAAAAGTGACTGACATTTTTCGTCAGTAATTTAGGTGGCACCACGGATACGGCAGCATTCGTCCTAGCAATGGGATGGACGCTGCCGTATTTTTTTATTTAGAGGGGTAAGAAATATGTGTTGTGTTATGGGTTACACCGGGCATGATCTGAGTGCCGACAAGTTCAAGGAATATCTGCTTCGCACGGTCTCTCGTGGACCAGACGACCAGCGCGTGGTCGAAGGGTCGTTCGGTCTGATGGGCTTTGGTCGTCTCGCCATCATGGGCCTGACCCCGGAAGGTATGCAGCCGTTTTACCGTGGTGCAGACTGCGTGGTCTGCAACGGCGAGCTGTATGGCTTCCGCTTCGAGAAAGAGATCCTGAAGCGCGCAGGCTACAAGTTCAAGTCCGACTGCGACTGTGAGATCCTGCTCCCACTTTACTACGAGTACGGTCTGGACATGTTCCGCCACATGGATTCCGAGTTCGCGCTCATCATGTACGATTCCCGGAAAGACCGTCTCATTGCGGCGCGTGACCCCATCGGCATCCGTCCGCTCTTCTACGGCTACTCCAAGTCCAGCCATCAGATCGCATTTGCATCCGAGATGCAGAACCTCATCGGCTGGTGCGACGACATCCGCCCCTTCCCCATTGGCAGCTACTACTGTGACGGCCGATTCGTCCGGTACGAGGACATCGCCGATGTTCCTGCCCCGATGGAGGACAGCATGGACGAGATTCTGAAAAATATCCGGGAAAAGCTCATCGCCGGTGTGGAAAAGCGTCTGGATGCAGATGCTCCGGTCGGTTTCCTGCTGTCAGGCGGTCTGGACTCCTCGCTGGTCTGCTCCATCGCCGCCAAGAAGCTGAAAAAGCCCATCCGCACCTTTGCTATCGGCATGGACACCGATGCCATCGACCTGAAATATGCCCGTCAGACCGCCGAATACCTCGGCAGCGAGCATCACGAGATCATCATCAACCGGGATATCGTCATCAACAGCCTCGAAGAGGTCATCCGCCTGCTCGGCACTTGGGATATCACGACCATCCGCGCCAGCATGGGCATGTACCTGCTCTGCAAGGCCATCCACGAGCAGACCGACGTCCGCGTTCTGCTGACTGGTGAGATTTCGGATGAGCTGTTCGGTTACAAGTACACCGACTACGCCCCCACCGCCGAC
>CAVEGP010000038.1:0-5846 GCA_963615155.1 Bacteroides uniformis
GAGTATGATATACTCAGTTTAATAAACAGGGATTTGTGGAGATATTGTTATGAGTACAGAGAAGAACTTTAAACGGTCTAAACACTCTGGAAGAGACCCTGTCGTTACTTTGACGTTAATTTTTGTTATATTGAAAGTAACAGGATGGATTTCGTGGACTTGGCTATGGGTGCTAAGTCCGATTTGGATTACATTCTTGTTTTTCGATGCTATTTTCTTCGTCATTTTGATCGGTGGACGAATTGCTAAAGGAAAATGATGACTTCCATTTGTGGGAGATGTTTCAGAAATAAACTGAAAATTATTGAAAGTTTATCGCTCTTTCGTTATAATAAGACTGAGAGGGAATGAATGCGATGATTTTGCAATATTATGTAACGGAAGCTGATACCGGAAAACAAATCAATATTGAAGTTGATGTTGCTACAAAAGAGGATTTAGAAGTCACGAAGAACGGCTGGCAGACGGTTTGGGACACTGAATTTATCCTTGACCCGCAGAAGGAAAAATATGCCGCCAAAACAGAAAGCGGTGAAATCATTGCATTGGGTGCTTATCGTGTTCGTGAAGAAAGTGTAGCAGTATATATTGCTTACATTGAAAGCCAGCCGGAAAGTAATCCCACGTTGACAAAGCACAAGAAATATCAGGGAGTTGGAAAAGCAATGATTGCGTTTGGCATTCAGCTTTCCGTTGATGCAAATTGCAACGGTGTCGTTATATTTGAAGCAAAAACGGATGAATTAGAGCAACACTATCTTCAGGATTTTGGAGCTCGTCCGGTTGCGTCACTGTATCCGGATGGAGCAAAAACTTTTATGATTGCCGACCAAGCGGCAAAGGATATTTTTTCTTCGTATCTTTTTTGAAAAAGGAGGAAAACCCATGAAGGAATATACAAAAAATCTTGATATTGTTTTTTCTCCAATGTCTAGCGAAACGATGTCGTGGTTAGATGAACTGCTTACGACCTGCAAGCGGTTCGGTGTCGATTATTATAATGCTCCCGAAAAAGACCGTGTCTTTGTGGAAGCTGTTGCGCGGAAAAATTATGGAGTGAAGCAAGCACAGGCTGCGGGAAAAGCAATTTCCACGGTTGAACCTTTTTTCGGCATCCATCGAGCAGGATAAGTGTGGTGAAGCTCGACGAATGCTGGATTCGGCAGAATCTACAGAATAACGCAAAAACAGAGCTGAATTCCAAACGGAACTCAGCGCTGTTTTGTTATGCGGTCAAAAAGGCTCAGCCCTCATAGCCCAGCGTTGCGGCCATGACTGCCTTGATGGTGTGCATCCGGTTCTCGGCCTCGTCAAAGACGATGCTCTGCTTGCCCTCAAACACTTCGTCGGTGACTTCCATTGCGTCACGGTGGAAACGCTCGCCCATTTCCTTGCCGACGGCGGTCTTGTGGTCGTGGTAAGCGGGCAGGCAGTGCATAAAGACAGCCTGCGGACCGGCAATGTCCATCAGGGTCTGATTGATCTGATAAGCGGACAGGTCATTGATGCGTTCCTCCCAGACCTCGATCGGCTCGCCCATCGAGACCCAGACGTCGGTGTACAGAACATCTGCACCCTTGGCGGCAACGGCGGGATCTTCTTCAAAGCGGAGGGTCGCACCCGTCTCAGCGGCAATGGCTTCACACTTTGCGATCAGCTCCGGATCGGGCTGGTATTTCTTAGGTGCGCAGGCGGTAAAGTTCAGACCCATCTTGGCACAGCCGACCATGAGACTGTTGCCCATGTTGTAACGGGCATCGCCGAAGTAGACGAAGTTGATGCCCTTCAGATGTCCGAAATGCTCCCGAATGGTGAGGAAGTCGGCGAGGATCTGAGTGGGATGGGACTCGTTCGTCAGACCATTCCAGACCGGAACGCCTGCGTAATGGGCGAGATCCTCGACAATCTGCTGACCGTATCCGCGGTACTCGATGCCGTCGAACATCCGACCCAGAACACGGGCGGTGTCGGCGATGGATTCCTTTTTGCCGATCTGGCTGCCGGACGGGTCAAGATAGGTGACTTCCATGCCGAGGTCATGGGCGGCGACCTCGAAGCTGCAGCGGGTGCGGGTAGAAGTCTTTTCAAAGATCAGGGCGATGTTCTTTCCCTGTAAGGTATTGTGACGGATGCCGGCTTTTTTCTTTGCCTTGAGGTCGGCGGCAAGGTCGAGCAGTTCCTCGATTTCAGCGGGGGTGTAATCCAGAAGCTTCAAAAAGCTGCGATTTTTCAGACTCATTGTATATTTACCTCTTTATGCGATATAAACTGCATTTTTATGCAAATGGTGACCCTATTATATAGCAAGGGAAAGTCTGAGTCAAGAGGGAGCGAAGTGGGACGGCGGGAATCACCCGCCGTCCCACTCAGCAACTCTATTATAATTCTAGTTCCGCGTGCCGTCCGGTGGGCTGATAGGGTGTCAGACGTACACCAGCCTTTTTGAACATGAATCGTGCCGCAACACTGGAATCGGTGTCGTGGTACTTGTCATTGTAATAGACCACCTCCGAAATGCCAGATTGGATGATGGCTTTGGTGCATTCGTTGCAGGGGAACAGGGTCACATAGACACGCGCGCCTTTGAGATTGTTGTGCGCGCTGTTCAGGATAGCGTTCAGCTCTGCATGGCAGACGTACATATATTTAGTGTCCAGCGGATCTCCCTCGCGTTCCCACGGCATGGCGTCATCATCGCAGCCGATGGGCATACCGTTGTAACCCAGCGAGAGGATCTTGTTTTCGGGGCTGACGATGCACGCGCCGACCTGACTGTTCGGGTCTTTGGAGCGCATGGCGGTCAACAGGGCGATGCCCATGAAATATTCATCCCAGTTGATGTAATCAGTGCGTTTCATGGAAAAAACCTCCTCGATACTTTGGTACGGCTCTATTATACAGGATGCTTTGGCGTTTTACAATCGGATTTCGGGGCGGTCGGTCAAAATGCACAAAAGTAACACGGGAAGTTTGGTAATTGAAAAGCCAGAAAATTGAAACGAAATATTTAAAAAACGATTTGAGTGTGGTATTATATTTGTAAAATATGCCACAAAAGCGGAGAGAATGCTCCGTATGGCGGAAATGAGGGAAAAACCGATATGAAATACGCAGGCAACAACATCCGTAATATCCTGATTGCGGGCCATGCTGGCAGCGGCAAAACGACGCTGACCGAGGCGTTGGTCTATTTTTCAGGCGCAGCAGAGCGTATGGGCCGGATCGAGGACGGCACCACGATTTCGGACTTTGACCCTGAGGAAGCAAAACGGAAGGTCAGCCTTTCGGCATCCGTCGTTCCGGTCGAGTATGAGGGCATCAAGTACAACCTCATCGACGCACCGGGTCTGTTCGACTTTGAGGCGGGCGAGTATGAGGGCATCCGTGCCGTGGAAAGCGTGCTGGTGTGCGTTTCCGGCCGCAGCGGTGTGACCGTCGGCGCAGAGAAAGCCTTCCAGCTGGCACGTAAGAACAACAAGGCGACGATGGTCTTTGTCTCTAAGTGTGATCTCGAGAATGCAAATTACTTCAAGATCCTCGAGGATATGAAAATCAAGTTTGGCTCGACCGTCTGCCCCTGTGTCGTTCCGGCAAAGCTGGACGATGGTACGCCTGTTTACATCAACCTGTTCAGCCAGAAGGCATTTAAATATGAGGGTGGCAAACAGATCCAGGTCGATCTGCCCGATATCGGACACCGTTTTCAGGGCCTGATCGAGGCAATGAGCGAGGCGATCGCCGAGACCGACGACGACCTGATGGAAAAGTTCTTCGGCGGCGAACCCTTCACGACCGAGGAGATCGTCGAAGGTATGCGCAAGGGCGTTAAGGACGGCCTCATCACCCCCGTGTTCTGCGGCAGTGCCGTCAACCAGCAGGCACTCGACATGTTGCTTTACAATATGAGCAAGCTCCTGCCCAGCCCCCAGCATGATGAGAGCATCCTTGCTGAGGACGCCAACGGTGAGCCGGTCGAGTTGCACTGCACCGAGGACGAGCCGACTGCAGCGTATGTCTTTAAGACCGTCGCAGACCCGTTCGTCGGCAAGCTGAGCTATCTGCGTGTCCTGAGCGGCAAAGTCACCGGCGGTGCAACGCTCGTCAATGCCCGTACCGGCGAGACCGAGAAGATCGGCAAGCCGCTGACCGTTATCGGCAAGAAGCAGGTCGAAACCGAGTCCATCGGTGCCGGTGATATCGGTGCTGTCGCAAAACTCGTCAGCGCAAAGACCGGCGATACCCTGTGCGATTCCGCCCGTGTCGTCAAGATGCCGGCTCCTGTCTTCCCCCTGCCCAGTCTGTTCATGGCTGTCACCGTTGCCAAGAAGGGCGACGAGGGCAAGATCAGCAGCGCACTGGCCCGTCTGATGGAAGAAGATCCGACCCTGAGCTACGTCAACAACGCCGAGACCCACCAGCAGATCATCGGCGGTCTGGGCGAGCAGCATCTCGACGTCGTCAAGGCAAAGCTGAAGAACAAGTTCGGCGTTGAAATTGGCCTCGAGGCTCCGCGTATCGCATACCGCGAGTCCATCCGCAAGGCCTGCCAGAAGCAGGGCCGTCATAAGAAGCAGACCGGCGGTCACGGTCAGTTCGGTGATGTCGTCATCAACTTCGAGCCCTGCGACAGCGAGCAGGTCGTCTTCGAGGAAAAGGTCTTCGGCGGCAGTGTTCCCAAGAACTTCTTCCCGGCCGTCGAGAAGGGTGTCCGCCTGGCCGCTGAAAAGGGCGTGCTGGCCGGTTATCCCGTGGTCGGCCTGAAAGCAACCCTGCTGGACGGCAGCTATCATCCGGTTGACAGCTCTGAAATGGCGTTTATCATGGCTGCAAAGCTGGCATATAAAGCCGCAATGCCCGAGGCGGGTCCGGTTATTCTTGAACCGATCCATACTCTGAAGGCGCATGTTCCCAACGACAACACCGGCGATGTCATGGGCGATGTCACCAAGCGTCGCGGTCGTGTGCTGGGCATGGAGCCGGACGATGACGGTCTCCAGACCATCATCGCCGAGGTTCCTCTGGCGGAGCTGTCCGACTTCACCACCTTCATTCGTCAGACTACGCAGGGTCGAGGCTGGTTCACCACCGAGTTTGCCCGCTATGAGATTCTGCCCGAGATGCTGGTTTCGTCTGTCGTTGAACAGGCGAAGAAGCTCGGCAACCTCGATGAGTCTACGGAGGATTAAAGATTTGCCCTCTCAGGTCGCTTGGCGACCAGCTCTCCCGAGGGGGAGAGCCAAGAACATAACGGGTCAGGCTCTTGCCTCTCACTTTGGGAGAGGTGGCATTGCGAAGCAATGACGGAGAGGGTAATCTCTAAAAATCAAGACATCTTCAAGCCCTGCTGACAATTCCCTCTGTCGGTGGGGCTTTTTATTGTGTTAGAAAATCCAGCACCTTGCTAAAATTTGTGAGAATTTTTTTGTCGAATCTGCGAATGGATTTTGCGGCGTTGTTCTGCTATCCTATTTGCAGACAATTAAACTAGTCGTTACTCCTCGGGAGGCGCTACTAGCAGAACTTCTTATGATACCGCTGTTGGGTGGTGTTGTATTTCTGTGTGGTAGTATGCTGTCCGGGGTTTTTCTTTAATATAGACATTTTCAGTCGGGAAAGGGAGGTCGCCGCCTTGAAGCTGCTGCGGAAGATCAACAATAATGCTGCGGTCGCGCAGGACAAGCGAGGCCGGGAGATGGTCGTGCTGGGAAAAGGCGTCGGCTTCCACACCATGCCTTACGAGCTGACCGACCTTTCGGTGGTCTACCGTACCTTCTACGATGTCGACCCCCAATATTACGAGATGGTGTCCAGCCTGCCCGAAGAGACCCTTCTGGCCGGTGCGGACA
>CAVEGP010000038.1:5856-19332 GCA_963615155.1 Bacteroides uniformis
TCGTGGAACAGGCCGAGATTTTGCTGAACATCGAGCTGAACCCGAACCTTCCCTTTACGCTGGCCGACCATATCGCGTTCGCCATCCAACGGGAAAAGCAGGGAATCCAGCTGGCAACACCCCTGAGCTACGATGTCAAACACCTGTACCCGAGGGAATACGAGCTGGGCCTGCGTGCCTTGGAGACGATCCGTCTCCGTACCGGCAGCAGCCTGCCGAGAGCGGAAGCCGTCAGCATCGCGCTCCACTTTGTCAACGCGGAACTTGATGGCAGCGATCTGAGTTCGACCCTGACCGCTGCGGAAGTGCTGGACGACGTGACCTCTGTCGTCGAGCAGGAGCTGGGCGTCACCCTCGACCGTGAAAGCTACAACTACGCACGTTTTGCGATGCATATTTAATTTCTGGTGCGCCGGCTTTCGACCGGCACCGCAATGGAGCAGGGGAGCGGCGGTATGTTGACCGAACTTGCGACCGAGTACCCCGAAATTTATCTCTGTGCCTGTAAAGTGGCGAAAGCCATCGAGGACAAACACGGCTGGCATTGCAGTCGTGACGAAGTGCTTTACCTGATGCTGCACATCTATCGTGTGCAGAGCCGTGATGACGGCTGAGTTTTTCCAATTTTGAATGTTTCCGGTGGGAGATGCGCGCGTTCTGCCGGATGCAGATAGATGATATTTACCAATGGGAGGTTCCCACGATGGACCGTGAAAAGTTTCTGACAAGATTCCTGCCGCTGGTCGGCGGAAAAGAAAACACCAGCCTGTGCGAATTTCAGGATGAGACGCTTTATGTCACCCTGAAAGACGTCAGTCTGGCCGAGTTGGATGCTGTCCGCAAACTGCCGGAGGTCACTTCGGCAAAGCTGGGCCGCAGCCGTCTCACGGTCTGTTTTGGAACCTCGGAGAAGAAAGAGGAGGTTCCCTTTATGGCGAACAATCAGCAGATCGCAGCTGACGTTTTGCGCGCAGTTGGCGGAAAAGAAAATGTAAAAGCAGTGGCCCACTGCATGACCCGTTTGCGTTTTAATCTGAAAGACATGAACAAGCCCAGCGATGACGAAATCAAATCTATCAAGGGCGTTATGGGTATTGCTCGTACTGGTGGACAGTATCAGATTATTATCGGAACGAATGTGGATAAAGTTTATCAGGAAGTCTGCACACTGGCAGGTATTCAGCAGACTGAGGCTGTCAATGAAAATCTGGACGCTCCCAAGGAGCCGTTGACTTTAAAAAAAGTCGGCAGTAACATTATGGTGTACCTGTCTGGAAGCTTGACGCCAATCATTCCGGTCGTTCTGGCAGCTGCAATTTTCAAGAGTATCGTTGCTGTATTTGGCCCGGACATGTTGGGAATCCTTTCGACCGATAGCAACCTGTACACGCTGTTTACCTTTGTTGGTGATGCAGGATACTATTTCTTCCCTCTCCTTATTGGTTATACGGCGGCTAAAAAGCTAAATGCGTCGCCTGTTATGGGCATCTTTATGGGTGCAATTTTACTGCATCCTACTTTTGTAAGCATGGCAAATGATGGTGTTGCATTTGATGTCTATGGAATCCCCTGTACACCGCAGAATTACAGCAGCACCATTCTTCCCATTCTGCTCACGGTCTGGATCATGAGCTATGTGGAGAAGTTCCTGAAAAAGCACATTCCAGACGCCGTGAAAATCATGCTGGTTCCGACCCTGACGACTGCAATCATGCTTCCGATTGCGCTGTGCGTCTGCGGCCCGATTGGCGGCTTCCTTGGTAATTATATCTGCGCGGCAGTTATCTGGTTCGGCAATCACTTTGGTTTCCTCGGCGCAGCAGTTATCGGCGCACTGTGGGAGTTCCTCGTTATGACTGGTATGCACCATGTCCTGATTGCACAGATGATTCAGCTGTTTGCCGCAAATGGTTATGACCCGGTCGTTTCTCTGGGTGCGGTTTCCGCAAGTATGGCCGTTACTGGTATGTGCCTCGGTATGGCACTGGCCCTGCGTGACAAAGAAGAGCGTGCGCTGAGCTGGAGCTACACTGTTGCCGCAATCGTTGGTGGTGTTACTGAGCCGGGTCTGTATGGCATCGGCATGAAGTATAAGAAGCCCTTCATTGGTATGGCAATCGGCGGCGCGGCAGGCGGTCTGTATGCAGGTCTGCTGGGCGTCAAGGCATACGTTTCTGTTCCTGTTGCGAACTTCCTTGCCCTGACGGCTTATACTGGCGGCAGTGCTTCCAATATCATCAATGGCGTGATTTCGGGTATTATTGCAATCGTGGTAGCGGCAATTGCAACCTATCTGCTCTGCCGTGAACCGAAGAAAAACTGATTTTAATTTTAAGAGGTAAGATAAGATGGCAAAACGGATTCTGGTTCGTGCGGACGATGTGGGCTACTGCCGGGGCGTCAACTACGGCATCGCCGACAGTGTGTGGAACGGCATCATCGGTTCGGTGGGCGTCATGCCGAACATGCCGGAAACTCAGCACGGTGTCGACCTGCTGAAAGGTTCCGGTGTCTGCTTCGGGATGCACACCAATGTCTGTCTTGGCAAGCCCTGCGCTGATCCGGCGAAAATTCCCAGCCTGCTGGATGAAAACGGCGACCTGAAGAGCAGCCGCACCTACCGGGAGGCATGGAAACGGGGCGAGGAGATCGTCTCGCTGGATGAAATGGTAATCGAAATCGAGGCGCAGTACCAGCGGTATCTGGAACTGACCGGAGAGAAGCCCCATTACTTCGAGGCACACGCCGTCCAGAACCAGAATCTCGCCCGTGGTCTGGAAATCGTCGCCGAAAAATATGACCTGCCCTATCTCCCGGCCTGCTTTGAGCCGACTGGTGTGCAGTTCAAAAACACCGTCCTCATCACCCGGATGGAGAGCATGAAGCCGGATTACGACCCGGCGGAAAGCCTGAAAAAGGCCGTCCTCGCCGAGTATAAGGGCAACGAATGTCCGATGTTCGTCTGCCATCCCGGTTATATCGACGACTACCTCATGAACCATTCTTCTCTCGTCACTCCTCGCCCGAAGGAGGTCGCGATGCTGACTGACCCGGCCACCCGTAAATGGCTCGAGGAACAGAATGTTCAGCTCGTTACCTACGACGAAATGTAATGCAAACTCATAGCCCTGCCGGACACTTGCCCGACAGGGCTTTTTATGCGATTTTTTATACCGCCAGATGGTTCTTTCATTGACAAGCCCGCCACTTGCTATTATAATGGTGTAGTCAAAATGGCATTCGTGTGCGGTTTTATCCTCAACCGGCGAACTGCACCCAACAAATAGACAAGGAGAGATTCCCACATGGCACAAGAAATCAAGATGTCCGCTGCTGGTCTGAAAGCAATGCAGGAGGAGCTGGAATACCTCAAAACAGTTCGTCGCAAGGAACTGGCCGAAGAGATCAAGGAAGCCCGCAGCCACGGCGACCTGTCTGAGAACAGCGAGTACGATGAAGCAAAGAACACGCAGGGTCTGGTCGAGAACCGCATCACTGAGCTGGAGCAGATGGTGAAAAACGCGGTTGTCATCGATGAGAGCGAGCTGAGTGTTGAAAGCGTCGTCGTTGGTACGCATGTCACCTTTGAGATGGACGGCGAGGTCGATGAGTATGATATCGTCGGTCGCACCGAGGCGGATCCTGTCAACGGCAAGATCAGCGACGAAAGCCCTGTCGGTCACGCTCTGCTGGGCAAAGCGGTCGGTGATGAGGCAGAAGTCCTGCTGCCCTCCGGTCAGACCGTCCCCTGCAAGGTGCTGAACATCACTCACGCAAAGAACTGAGAGACAGCGGAGGAAGCAATGGAAGAACAAAAGAGAAACCCGGCGGCGGGTCTGAGCGAGAGCGAACAGGTTCAGGTTCGCCGTCAGAAGCTGGCAGATCTGCAGGCAGCAAGTCGGGATCCGTTCACTCTGACGAAGTTCCCGCAGGACGCATACTCTGCTGACCTGAAGGAAGAATTCAAGGAGCTGCCCAATGAGAGCGATTCCGGCAAAAAGGTCGCTTTGGCAGGTCGTATGATGTCCAAGCGTGTCATGGGCAAGGCAAGCTTTGCACACCTGCGCGATGATAAGGGTGATATCCAGCTGTATGTCCGCCGTGATGAGCTGGGCGACGAGCCGTATGCAGCCTTCAAGAAGCTGGACGTCGGCGATATCATCGGCGTCAAGGGCGAGGTGTTCCGCACCAAGACCGGTGAGCTGAGTGTCCGTGCGGAGGAAGTGACTCTGCTGGCAAAGAGCCTGCGTCCGCTGCCCGAGAAGTTCCATGGTCTGACCGATACGGAGACTCGCTATCGTCAGCGTTATGTTGACCTTATCGCAAACCCTGAGGTCAAGGATACTTTCATCAAGCGCAGCCAGATCATGAAAGAGATCCGCGCTTATCTGGACGAAAAGGGCTTCCTTGAGGTCGATACCCCGATTTTGACCCCGTTTGAGATCGGCGCATCGGCTCGCCCGTTCTACACCCATCACAATACCTTGAATATGGATATGGTGCTCCGCATTGAGACCGAGCTGTACCTGAAGCGTCTGATCGTCGGCGGCATGGATCGTGTCTATGAAGTCGGTCGCATCTTCCGCAACGAGGGCATGGATCCCAAACACAATCCGGAGTTCACCACCATCGAGCTGTATCAGGCATTCACCGATTTCCACGGGATGATGGATTTGGTCGAGGAGCTGTACAAGCGTCTGGCTCTCAAGATCTGCGGCAGCCTCGAGATCACCTATCAGGGCAAGCAGATCGACATGGGTCACTGGGAGCGTCTGACGATGGTCGAGGCAGTCAAAAAGTATTCCGGCGTTGACTTCAACGACTGGAAGACCGACGAGGACGCCATTGCAAGCGCAAAGGAGCACCACGTCGAGTTGCCCGAAGTCCCCACCAAGGGCGCGATTCTGGCAGAGTTCTTTGACGCCTTCGTTGAGGATAAGCTGATCCAGCCCACCTTCATCTATGATTACCCGGTCGAGATCAGCCCGCTGGCAAAGCGTAAGCCCAACGACCCGGCATTCACCGAGCGTTTCGAGTATTTCATCGACTGCACCGAGTACGGCAACGCCTTCAGCGAGCTGAATGATCCCATCGACCAGAAGGGGCGTTTCGAGCGTCAGGTCGCCGAGCGCAAGGCCATCGAGCCGGATTGCAAGGCACAGGTCGATTACGATTACGTCAACGCCCTCGAGTATGGTCTGCCCCCCACGGGCGGTCTTGGCTTCGGCGTCGATCGTCTCGTCATGCTCCTCACCGATAGCGCATCTATCCGTGACGTCCTGCTTTTCCCGACGATGAAGCCGATTGAGCAGTAAATTTCCAATTTCAGCACAACAAAGCCTGAAACTTCTTGATGTACCGAGAAGTTTCAGGCTTTTTCTTTTGATGAATTTCCAGCAAAAATTATGCCATACGCCAATTTTACGCCAAACGATGTATGATTTTGTGCAGAGCAAAAAGAGCGTTGTTCGCGTTTGGCGCAAATTTGGAGCGTGTGGTGGATGGGTGTAGACCTGTGAAGGGCTGCATCAGAAAGCAGATTCATGGATTTCCAAACGGACAGCCGGAACTTTCCACCGTAAAAGAAGCAAATGTGAAGAATATGGAGGTTTTCTTATGAACAAACTGCTTTCCTGCCGCTTCAATATGGACACTGACCGGGTGGAAACCCGCTTTGCGGATGGCTCTACTCTTGCCATCGACTGCATCGCCATTGAGGACGAGTACGGCAACACCCCAGCACAGCGGGCGGAACTGGACTGGCTGCTGTACAAAAAGCCTTTGGAGTATGCCCAGCTTGTGCTGGGTGGAAAGATAGAGCATTACCTCTCCCTCGGCTGTGACCACGGCAGGCTGGAAGATTAAGTCATCCGATTATCAGATAGAAGTAATGCCCGCCCACCTGCGGAACCTCCACAGTGGGCGGGCATTTTCTTCTGATGCGGTTAAATTTATGATTACGCTTCCTCTGCCTTTTTGTTCTTCTTTCCACGCAGGCCAGAGTTGATCTCAAAATCTGCGCGAATCACATCATCGTACACAGCCACCACTTTATAGAACGCTTCCAGTTCATCCGTGGTACAGCGTTTTTGTAGTTCGGACATGGTTTTGGTGATGTCGTTGATGTCGTAGAGCTTATGCGCCTGACTGATCTGCCGCCCCTCCTCGGTCACATAGAGGTGCAGCGTTTTGACGTTGCCGTTTTCCTTCCGCTTCTCGATCAGATTCAGATTGAACAACCGTGTCAGAACCTGCGAAATAGCACCCTTGGTCTTATCCCAAAAGTGGACAAGTTCGGTCGGCGTTGTGCCGGGGTGATCTTCGATATAGCTCAACGTATGCACCTCGATCATCGTCAGCGTCACGGGGAGCCGCGCATCGTACTGATGGGTCGAGTAGATGTACTCGCTATAGTGCATGACGAAGGAGTAGAGCTTATCGTAGCGTTTGCCCAGTGCCGCATAGGTCGCATTGACAACGGAATCTTCTCCTGCCGCAGTTGTGGTTTCGTTTTGTTCGCTCAAGGTCTGACCCTCGCTTCCGTAAGATAGTATAGTTATTGTACCATATTGCGCGTTGAAAACCAACCCTCATTTTTTCAAAATGTGACGGGGTCACATAGAAAATAAAATCCATCAAGCATTTTATTCCTAGAAATCTCCTGTGTTTTCGGCACGAAAGACGGTCTTTTTCAAGTTGCACAGAAAAGAACTCTGAAATTTGTGCAGCTCACAGATTGTTTAACGATTAAACCAAAACTTCTTGACGGTTGCTTCAATTCGTGCTAAGATAGCGTCAACAAATGGTTTAGACAATAAACCAAAATCTCGCGTTCAATTTTGTATGTATCAAGGAAGGAAGATTTATCATGGCAGGAAAATACGATTTCGACACCCCTGTTGACCGCCACGGAACCAGCTGCATCAAGTACGACTTCGGCCAGCAGCGCAAAGGCCGCACCGACCTGCTGCCCATGTGGGTGGCTGACATGGACTTCAAGCTCCCGGATGAGATTCTGGCCGAGTTCCACAAGCGCATCGACCACGGTATCTTCGGCTACACCGACCCCGACAAGGATTATTTCACCGCACTGAACTGGTGGTTCGGCACCCAGCACGGCTACACCGTCAGCCCCGAAATGGTCACGCTGGGCTGCGGCGTTGTGTACGGCTTGGCAACGGGCGTCAAGGCATTTACCGATCCGGGTGACGCCATTCTGATCCAGCAGCCGGTCTACTATCCGTTCCGCGAAGTCATTGAGGACAACGACCGCATCTTCGTCAACAACCAGTTGCACTACGAGAATGGCCGCTACACCATTGACTTCGATGACTTTGAAGCCAAGATCGTGGACAACAATGTGCGCGCTTTCATCCTGTGCAATCCGCACAACCCGGTTGGCCGTGTCTGGAAGAAGGACGAACTGACCCGGATGGCGGACATCTGCCTCAAGCACAATGTCACCATTATGTCCGATGAGATCCACTGCGACTTCGTGTTCCCCGGCTACAAGTTCACCAGCATGATGACGCTGGGCGAGAAGTACCTCCAGAATCTTGTTGTTTACACTTCTCCTTCCAAAACTTTCAATGTTGCCGGACTTCAGCCCGCCAATATCATCACCCCGAACCCGGTTCTCCGTGAGAAGTACCGCAAGGCCAATGCAGCCGCTGGTTACAGTCAGGGCGGTGTGATGGCACAGACCGCCGTCAAGGTCGTTTACAACATGGGTGCCGAGTGGAAGAAGGAACTGGTGGATTACATCTACGGCAACATGGTCTATTTCGGTGATTATATCCGCCGCCACTTCCCCAGAGCTACCTTTGTGCAGCCGGAAGGCACCTACCTGATGTGGGTGGACTTCTCCGGCTACCGCCTGAGCAATGAGGATTTGGAACACCTCATCGTGGACGAAGCACACCTGTGGCTGGACAGCGGCAGTGTGTTTGGTGCAGAAACAGCTCAGTTCGAGCGCTTCAATATCGCCTGCCCCCGCGCCACGGTGGAGCAGGCTCTGCATCAGCTGGATGCCGCTTTTAAAGCGCGTCATTTATAACCATTAAAAAGGAGGGACTTTACCATGGAAAATTTAAAAAAGCAGGTATCTTTCCGTACGGCTTTGCTGATCATTGCAGTTATGATGGCAACGATTCTGTTCTGTGCAGTGGGCCTAAAATCCAACATTATTACCACATTTTTTCTGGTTGCAGTTGAAATGCTGGTCATTGGCCTTGCCATGAAATTTCCTATCAGCGAACTGGAAACAGCAGGTTTTGATTATGCCCGAAAGGGAATGTCCGCCTTCTTTATTCTGATCGGCGTCGGTGCCATGGTTGCAATGTGGATCGCTGCCGGTGTCGTTCCGACACTGATTTATGTCGGCCTGAAACTTCTTTCGCCTAAAATCGTAGTCGTTATGGCAATGATCCTCTCCTCCGTAGCAGCTCTCGCCACCGGTACTTCCTACGGATCCATGGCAACGGTTGGTGTCGCTATGATGGGCATCGGTACGAGCATGAATATTCCTCAGGGTGTTATGGCCGGTGCAGTCATCTGCGGTGCATTTTTTGGAGACTCTCTTTCTCCCTGCTCAGACACGACCAATATCACGGCTGCCGCAACACAGACTCCGCTGATGAAGGAGGTTCGTCACCTGGTCTGGGCTCAGCTCCCTGCCTATCTGATCACACTGGTCTATTTTGCAATTATCGGATTGAAATACGGCAACAACGCCATGGATGTTTCTGAAATCAATCATATCACGCAGCTTCTTTCAGAAAATTTTCACATCAGCGTGATCTGCGTCGTTCCGGTTGTCGTTGTTGTTGCAATGCTCCTGTTAAAACTTCCCACTTTCCTCTCGCTGGCAGGTGGTACTGTTTCCGGCGGTCTGATCGCATGGCTATATCAGGGGATTTCGCTGAAACAGCTTGTTACCTACATTCAGAGCGGTTTCGTAATTGATACTGGCGTATCTACAGTGGATAAGATTCTGAATCGCGGCGGAATTTCTTCCATGTACAGTGTTGCAATCCTTGTTATTCTTGCCATGTTCATTTCGGGTATTCTCACACATACCGGCGTAATGGACGCTTTTATCGGTACAATCATCAAAGGTGTGAAGGGCCAGTTCTCGCTGGTTCTGATCACTATGGTTCTGGCTTATTTTCTGAGTGCTTTTGCCGGTTCTTTTACACTGGCATCTGTTCTGACCTCGACCTTCATGCTGCCCCTTTACCATGAAAAAGGCCTTAAGTCTGAGAACCTTGCAAGAGTCATTCAGGGTTCCAGTGCTTATGGCGGTGTGCTGATTCCATGGAATGGTCATGCAGTTTATGCTGCATCGACCCTCGGCGTTGCAACGGGCGTCTATTGGCCGTACTGCATCATTTGCATCCTGAATCCTCTTATTCTGCTGATTTACGCTGCTACTGGATTCTCGATGACCAAACTCAGGGAAGATGAACTCTCCGAATCTTCCGAAAAGGAGGAAAAAGACAAATGATCTCCGAAAAAATACTGAAACTTGCCGCGCAGGAGCAGGAAAATCTTGTGCAGATGCGCAGAACCATTCATCAGCACCCGGAACTCGGACATGAAGAAAACCAGACCTGTGATTACATACAAAAGCAGTTAGAGGGGCTTGGCCTTGAAGTGCAGGGCAATGTAGCTCAGACGGGTGTCGTTGCGCTCCTGAAAGGTAAAGAAGCAGGACGAACCATTATGCTGCGAGCCGATATGGATGCCCTTCCTATTCATGAGAAAACTGGTCTGCCATTTGCTTCTGTACATTCTGGCAAAATGCATGCCTGCGGCCATGATGCCCATACTACCATTTTAATTGGTGCGGCCCGCATTCTGGTTGCACTTCGAGATGAGATCCACGGAAATGTCAAGTTCGTATTCCAGCCCGCCGAGGAGGTCAGTCCTACCGGATCGGCATGTATGATCGATGCAGGGGTAATGGAAAACCCGCATGTGGATGCGGTAGCTGCCACCCATGTATGGCCTGATATTCCGTCTGGACAGTATGGTGTCCGGGTCGGGCCGGTAATGGCTGCTCCTGATTTCTTTCGCCTTGAGATCAAAGGAAAGGGAAGCCATGGCTCACAGCCCGAAAAGGGCGTTGACCCGATTTTGATCGGGCATGATATCTATGAAGCATTTCAGACGATCCCGACCAGATTGGCTGGTGTGTTGAACCCCGTGGTCGTTTCCGTGACCAGCTTTCAGGCGGGAACCTGTAACAATGCTTTTCCAGATTCGGGAGTCATGGAAGGAACAGTCCGCTCTTATGACGAAACTATCCGCAAACAGATTCCGAAAGCAATGGAAAACATCGTCCGTACGGTCACAGAACGATATGGTGCAACGTATGATTTTCATTATCGGCAGGGACCTGCGGCAGTAGTCAACGATGAAGCGATGGCACTGTTAGCTCGTCGTGCTGCGGCTGAGCTTTATGGACAGGATGTTGTTACGGCGACACCGTATCCTGCAATGACCGGAGAAGATTTTTCTCTTTATATGCAGCTGGTTCCGGGAGTTTTTCTCTGGACAGGCGTGAGAAATGAAGAAAAGAATAGCATTTACCCACTTCACGACTCACGCTTTACTATTGACGAGGATGTACTGTCCAGAACGAGTGCATTGTTCGCACAACTGGCCATTGATTATCTGTCACCGGACTGACCGGCATACAGGGAGATTCTTTCCTTATGGATGAGAAGAAGTCCAAATCGAGCGTGAACGAAGGGAATTAAAATGAGTGAACCTATGACAGCATCTGCGGTCCGCGCAGCGCCAGTGTCCGCACACAAGCAAGAATTTATAGAGGGGATCAAAGGCGGCTTTCCGATCGGTCTGGGCTATTTTGCCGTGGCCTTTTCGCTGGGCATCGCTGCCCGCAATGCTGGGTTCACCCCATTTCAGGGCTTTCTGACAAGCATCCTGTGCAACGCTTCGGCTGGGCAGTATGCGTTCTTCACGCAGGTAGCCGCCAACGCGCCGCTGCTGGAAATGATGACGATGGCTCTGATTACCAACGCCCGCTACCTGCTGATGGGTGCAGCCACCAGCCAGAAGCTGAAACCCGGCACCTCCATGCTGCATCGGTTCCTGCTGGGTCTGGATGTGACGGACGAGCTGTTCGGCATTGAGATTGCACGTCCCGGCTACCTTGACCCATTCTACGCCTATGGCGCAATGCTGGGTTCTGCACCGCTTTGGGCTGCTGGCACGGTGGTCGGAATCATCGCAGGTAACCTGCTTCCCACGCGGTTCGTCAGTGCCCTGAGCGTTGCCCTGTACGGTATGTTCCTCGCCGTTATCATTCCACCTGCCAAAACGGAAAAGGCCGTGGGTGCCTGTGTTCTGGTCAGCTTTGCTGCAAGCTATTTCTTTCAGTATATCCCGGTGCTCTGTGATCTGTCATCTGGCAACAAGACCATCCTGTTGACGGTATTGATCGCAGCAGCTGCGGCGGTTCTGGTGCCCTACAAGGAGGATAACAATGAGTAACAATCTGTATGTTTCCATCTTTGCAGTGGCTCTGGTCATTTTCGCTACTCGCGTTCTCCCGCTGACCCTGATTTGCAAACCCATCACAAACCCATTTCTGAAATCTTTTCTACACTATGTGCCTTACGTTACACTGGCTGTCATGACCTTCCCGGCCATCGTGGATGCTACCCGCATTCCTATTGCTGGCGTTGCCGCCCTGCTGGTTGGCATCCTGATGGCGTGGCGCGGTCACAGCCTGATCAGCGTTGCCGTTTCTTGCAGTGCCGCCGTGCTGCTGCTGGAATTCATCTTATAATCATTGCATCATCGAAAGGAGACTCCCTATGAAAGTCATCAATACTGAAAAAGCCCCCGGTGCCATCGGCCCCTACTCTCAGGGTTTTGTGGTCGGCAATGCCGTTTATACCTCCGGCCAGCTGCCCGTTGACCCTGCCACCGGCGAGATGCCCGCAGACATCGCAGCACAGGCCGAGCAGAGCTGCAAGAACGTGATCGCCATTCTGGAAGCCGCTGGCAGCAGTGCCGATAAGGTGTTCAAGACCACCTGCTTCCTGTCCGACATGGGCAACTTTGCCGCCTTCAACGAGGTGTACGCCAAGTACTTCACCTCCAATCCCGCCCGCTCCTGCGTGGCCGTCAAGACCCTGCCCAAGAACGCCCTGTGTGAGATCGAAGCCGCAGCCGAGGCCTAAACCATGAAGGTCAGAATCATCGGCAGCCATCTCTGTCCGGAAAACCTTTATGCACTCAAACAGCTCACTGATGCAAAGTTTGAGGTCGATTTTGTGGATATTCTCACCAGTCTCAACGCTCTGAAAACATACTTGAGTGTCCGTGAGAGCAGCCCTCTCTACAAGGACATTTGCGGCACAGACCGTCTTGGCATCCCCTGTTTTGTACGGGAGGATGGCTCCATGACGTTGGACATCCACGAGATTCTTTAATACTTCCTAAATTTTCCATATGATATTCTCCTAAACCATACCCATATCATACCTCCTACACGTTTTTCTCCTAAGAAAGCACGCCAGTCCTTGCCATATTGGACTGGCGTGCTTTTCTTTGTTTGAAAACGGCTCAAGGTGCACATTTCCGTGCGTCTTTTGTGTTATTTGCGCAAGTTTTATGGAAATTTGTTGAATATAGATGCATTTGAGCCTTTCAACTGGGTTCGTATATGGAGGGTGAATTTTCTGGTGGTAAAATACAAACTTGTGACTTTTCTGTTAACGTTTGAGAACATGGGTGCATTTTGGCCTTTCTCAATGCCTACCAAGTGAGGGCATCTTTTATTGCGGATTTATCCGCAAAGATTACAAGTTGATTACAAAATCGCTCTCGATGCTACGAAATGGCCGTTTTCGAGGGCTAGTAAGTAGAGGGGTGTTTTTTTAAGCTAAAATTGCCAGCAAAAATAACAATTTAATTACAGAATCACCTTGAAGGGTGTCAAAAGGGCATTTTCGATGGCTAGTATATGGAGGGTTCTTTTTCGGACCCCCTAAATTCCGAAGATTTTCTATAAAAATCTGCACCTTGAAAACAGAATAGTTCAGTCGTTCGGTACTTCACGAAAGGTACTTCTGTAATTCGCAGCCCGGTCATAACGAAGACGGGGTGGCTAAAATGCCAATGGTGCGGTTGAATCCGCCGCCGGACGATTCCCCACTCCTAGGGAGCCGAGGGCAAAGATATGGGAGACCTTAACATATTAAGGACGGCCATACGGAATGCCGGGAATACAAAGATAAGAAGAAAGGCTGTCCGCACACTGAGGAATATAAGGCCTACATGAGCCAGTGCATGAAGGAAAAATGGACGCCGGAGAGAAAGCAGCGGATGAGCGAAAAAGCGAAGCAAATCAGGAAGGAGCGTGGCGAACATTGGCGAAAAGAAAAGTAACAACGATTCCGGCTACCATCAATAAATTCACCGCCAAGCCGGTAGACAGCA
>CAVEGP010000039.1:0-19176 GCA_963615155.1 Bacteroides uniformis
CCGTTGTTTTATGCAACAAAACCGTCCAAAAGGAGAAACCTATGGCTTTAAGCGTCTGCGTTCCAGTTTCCACCGACGCCAAAGGGCGAGAGCTGATCGAGCACGGCACGGCTCTTTTTCCGGTTGCCTGTTACCACGATGATCTTCACGAATGGGGGGTAGCATGGCACTGGCACGAAGAACTGGAGGTCTTTACCGTGGAAAGCGGAGCCGCCCGTGTTTCGGTCAATGGTGCTGATTATCTCGTAAAACAGGGCGAAGGTTTTTTATCAACACCGGAGTCCTGCATGGGGCATGGCAGTGCTGCGCTTCTGAGGAGGATGGATTTGAATTTGAAATGCGGGAGCAGCTTTCCAGATTCATTTGGCTCCTTTTCGAAAATTTCCATTCCTCCGAGAAAAAGCCGTCACAAAAAGTCCTGCGGGATGGGGAACGTACCAAAATCATGCTGCAATACATTCAGGAGCATTACGGCGAAGAGATCTCATTGCGCCAGATCGCGGAAAGTGCCCATATCTGCGAAAGTGAATGTCTGTGGTGTTTCCGGAAAATGATCGGTCGCACACCGATCCAATATGTCAAGCATCTGCGTGTCCAGAAAGCTGCCGAGCTTCTTTTTGCAACGGACTGGAAGATCTCGAAGATTGGGATGAAATGTGGATTTCAAGAGATGAGCTACTTTGCCAAAGCATTCCGAGAGCTGAAGGGCTGTACGCCGCATGAGTTCCGGGAACGGCGGTAAGCAAAAAAGCAGACCCGAAACGCTCGTTCTGCATTTCGGGTCTGCGATTGAGATCATAGGGATATCTTCAGGAAACGATTACTTCTTGATCTTGATCAGCTGCGCATTCAGGCTTTCGATAAAGCCATCCGGCATCGAGGAGATCATGCTCGTCATCTTTTCCGGTGTCATCATCTTCATCATGTTCCACATGCCGACGCCGGGCTTGATGTCGAAGTTGGTTGCCAGTTTGATCGCCTTGGAGACAATCGCCATGGCTTCCTCGTTCTTAGCAATCTCTTCCACGGTATCATGGATGCTGTAGTATCCTTCCGGGAACTCCATCGGAGCGGCGAGGTCGAGACTGCCCATCTGCTTGAACCAGTTTGCCACGCCCTCCTGACGTTCGTTGAACTCAGGCAGGGTATAGCAGGCAGGCTCTTTGTCAACCTTTTCCAGCGTGATGCTGTCCTTCATCGAGCCGGCGACCGCCATCAGGACGTTGAAGCCCTCATCCAGAGCGACGGTGAAATGGAACACACGGTGCGCAGTCTGGGTGCCGACCTCTTTGCCGTTGCAGTAGAGGGTCACGCTGTCCTGATTGGAGTAGACCTTGACCTCGGTCGTCTCACCGGCACGCTGCGCATAGCGGCGACCTGCGATGTGTACCATCGGATCCTTGCTCCAATATGCCTGATAGACATAGAAGCTGTCCTTGCGGGTCTTACGGTCGATGGTGACGAGACCCTTGTTGTTGCGTCCGCCGACGCCGCCTTCCTTACGGGCAGCACAGCCGAAGTCAAACATGTTCCAGACATGGGTCGCCCAGATCCAGGGACGATCCTCGAAGGTCTGCGCCATATGCTCATGGTACAGTGCCTGATATTCCTCGGTGTAATCCTTACACTGCGGGGTGCTGCTGTGCCAATTGATGATGCCCTCGCAGCCATACTCGGAAATGCCAATGCAGATATCCGGATGCTCGGCATGGAACTGATCCAGCCACGGATCGTTGTCCTCGATCTTGCCGCCGTACCAGCCGAAGTAGTGGTTGTAGCTTTCCACATCGGTGATGTGGTGCATCGGACCGGAGGTCGGGGTGTTGGAGACGTGAGCGATCGTCGTCAGACGGGTCGGGTCAAGCTCCTTGCAGAGCTTGGCAAGATCGTGGTGACGATCGACCAGCTCCTGACTGATGCCGCCGATCAGGATCTCATTGGAAATGCCCCAGAACAGGATGGAGGGGTGGTTGTAGTTCTGGATGATCAGCTCCTTCAGCTCATGTCGGCAGTGCTCGTGAGCGGCATCGCCGGGCTTGAAAACGCTGATGAAGGGGATCTCAGCCCAGATCGCAAAGCCCAGCTCATCGCAGGCGTCGTAGAAATCCTGACTGTGCTGATAGTGCGCCAGACGGATGGTGTTCGCGCCCAACTCCTTGATAAGCTGAGCATCGCCGTAGTGATCCTCGGCAGTCAGCGCAGTACCCTTGTACAGCTTGTCCTGATGGCGGGAAACACCGCGCAGGGGGACAGACTCGCCGTTGATGGAGAATCCGCCGTCGGGCGTGACGGTGTAGCTGCGGACGCCAACATTGACATAAAGATCGTCATAGGACTCGTTGTTGCGCTGGAGACGTGCGATGACGGTGTACAGATTCGGCTCGTCCATGCTCCACAGCTCGGCATCCGGCACATACAGAGTGACGGCAGTGTTGTCTGCCGGACGGGTAGCCGATGCAACCTCGCAGCCGTACGGATCTTCGATGCTGTACAGGACGGTAAACGCCTCAGTGGGGTTGGTGACATAGCTTTCAATCTCAAAGGTCGCTCCGCCCTTTTCGGTGGGCTTCGGGGTCACTTTGATGCCGGGACCGCCGTAATAATCGAGATCGAAGTGGGTGTTGGGAACACTGATGAGGTTCACACCGCGGTACAGACCGCCGTAGAAGGTGAAGTCTGCAGCAGCCGGATACATCGTGGGAGTGTCCTCGTTACTGACCTCAATGACCAGCTCGTTCTCGCCGTCCTTGCACAGATCGGTGATATCGGCACGGAACTTGGAGTAGCCGCCCTCGTGCGTGGTAGCAACGACGCCGTTGACCTTGACGACTGCGCTGAGCGCGGCGGCAGGGATCTCGACATACAGCCGACCGCCCTCCAGCGGCTGCTTCACCGGAGTGAAGGTACGGCTGTAAACGCCGGTGGTACGCAGATAGCTTCCGTTGCCATCCATACCGTCAATGGCATTCCAGGTGTGGGGCAGAGTAACGTGCTCTGTCGGACGCTCGCCCTTCGGGAAGGTCAGAGTCCAGTTTTCGTTCAGAGAAATAATCTTTCGCATGATAACATCTCCTGTCTGCTGTAGTGTGAGCTTCGGAACTTGTTCTGAGCAGATTATATCATGGGAGAGACGATTCGGATTAGAACGTTTTTGTGCCAAAACAGGACAATTTTAATAAAATCTGGTCGGAAAGGCTTATTTCTTCTTGTGCTCACGGCGGTAACGGGTGGGGGTCATGCCAAAGGTGCGCTTGAAGATCTTGGCAAAGTAGTTCACGTCCAGAATGCCCATTTCCTCCGCGATATCCGCGACCAGACGATCGGTGTTTTCCAGCAGATAAGCACCCCGCTTGACACGCTGCGTGTTGATATAGTCGATCAGGGTCATTCCAGTCTCCTGCTTGAACAACGCCGACAGGTAGGACGGGCTGATGTGGCAGAGCGCGGCAAGGGATTTCAGGGTGTGCGGCTCAGAGATGTTCAGGTTGATGTGGTTGAGGATCTGCTGTACCGTCGAGGAATACCCCGTCAGCGAAAAGCGGCGGGCATAGGCACAGTAATCGAGCACCATCTGCTGCAGCATCGTCTCCGTTTCCGTATCAGAGAAATCCACCATGTCCTCGATCCGCTTCGCGTAGATGGAAGAGAGCTTATCGACATAGAAGGGGTGGACGGAATTCTGCTCGATCGCCTTGCGCAAAAGGGTGTTGAAGATGATGAAGCGGCTCTTTTCACGGTATATCGTGCCAATGAAGCGTTCCCCCAATGAAAAGCGGTGGAACTGCCCCCATGCGGTCAGGGCGGTGGTTTCATCGCCGGACGCGACGGCAGCCAACAGGCGGTTTTCAGCTTCATATCGCTGTTCGATCATCGAGACAGGGATATCACGCTCGAATTCAGGCTCGGTAAAATAACGGACGTCCGGATGGAACATAAAGGGAAGAAACTCTTTGACGGACTGCACATCCATCTCGTCGCTGCCCATGATGACCGATACGGTGGCATAGATCGCGGAAACGAAATCCCCTCCGGATATCACACGGACGCCGTTGTAGTATTCCTGGATCGCGGCGTCGCCTCGCTCGCCGATGAATTTCCGCGCCCACCGCCGTGCCTCATCCGTGCGGGCTTTTTCAGTCCACGGACCGATCAGGAAGACGCTGTCTGATTCGTCCGGAATACGGAACAGCGCAAAGTGAAGCTCAAATGTGCCTTCGGCAAGCAGAAGGACCTTTTCCGGCGTGTGCTTCAGTAAGGTCCTGCCAAACTCCGACCAGTCAAATTCAGGGTCAAGCGATTTGCGCAGACCAAGGTCAAAATTCTCCAGCCCCTCAAAGGGCGGCTTGACCTTGCACGTATGGATATTATAGAGCGCGGCGATTTTGGTAAGGATCTGCAAAGGATCGACCTGCATAAAATAGCCCCCTTGTTCTGAGTGTCGGCTTTGGTATATCAGTTCTAATATAACGCATTTTCGGCACGGAGCAAGAAACTTCACAAAAATTTCTTATTTTGGGTCAGATGCTCCGCAGGAGAAATTTCAAGCGCAGGGGGTTTACACCGGATATGGGATTTGATATAGTAACAAAAAACAGCAGATAGAAAAGGAAGAGGAAGCTTTTATGGGGACGACAGAAAAGAACCGAGCCGGGGCAACGGATCTTACAACGGGCAAGCCGCTGTTCCGAATCTTGAAGTTTGCGCTGCCGCTGGTGCTGGGGACGCTGTTCCAGCAGCTATACAGCTTTGCGGATACCGTGATCGTAGGACGGTGTCTTGGCACAGAGGCATTGGGGGCGGTAGGGGCGACCTACTCGCTCAATTTTCTGATCCTCGGCTTTGTGCAGGGGGCTTGCGTAGGGTTTGGCATTCCGGTCTCGGAGACGTTTGGCGCAAAGGATCGGGAAGGACTGCGGAAATACCTGTTCAATGGCGCAGTGCTCTGTGTCATGCTGAGTGTGGTGCTTACTGTTGGAACAGTCCTGCTGGTCGGTCCATTGCTGCAGATGATCCATACGCCCGAGGAGTTGTATGCGGATGCGGTCTGCTATATCCGCATTATCTTTCTGGGGATACCGGCGACGATGCTGTACAACTACGCGTCCAGTGTGCTTCGTGCGCTGGGTGACTCACGGCATCCGTTTTATTTCCTGCTGGCTGCCAGCGTGCTGAATATCGGGCTGGATTATCTTTTGATCGTACCGGTCGGGATGGGTGTGGACGGCGCAGCGATCGCTACCGTTCTCAGCCAGTTGCTCAGCGGCGGACTGTGCGCATTCTGGTTCTTTACCCGAATCGCCAGACAGGAGCAGCTTTCGTTTCAGGGCTGCGGCGCGCTTTTTTCTGCAAAGCACTGCAAACGGCTGGTCTATATCGGATTTCCGATGGGGTTTGAGTATTCGGTCTCGGCGATCGGTGCGGTCATCCTGCAGGATGCGATCAACCTGCTGGGCAGTACAGCGGTGGCGGCGCAGACCGCGGGCGAAAAGATCCGGCAGATGTTCACCTTGCCGATGGAAAGCGTTGGCATGGCAATGGCGACCTATGTGGGGCAGAACCATGGTGCCCGCCGCACCGACCGCATCCGTCAGGGCATCAGGAGCGGCTGTATGATCCAGTTGATCTACTGCGCGGCGGCATGGATCGTGATCTTTTTCCTCAAACCCTATGCGGTATGGCTGGTGGTGGGCGATGCGGATCCAGCGGTGACGGCGGGCGCGATCCAGTATCTGGCGGTGACAAGTATGCTGTTCTGCTTCCATGGTTTGCTGATGATTTTCCGCAACACATTGCAGGGAATGGGATACAGCATTCAGGCGATCGTTTCCGGTATCGGCGAGCTGATCGGACGAGGCGTCGGCAGTTTGCTGGCAATCAGGACAGGCTTGGGTTATCTGGGCATCTGCCTGTCGAATCCTTTTGCGTGGGCATTGGCAATGTCCTATTGCGCCTTTATGGTACATTGGGTGCTGAAGAAAGAAACCGCGGAAGGAAGGCGTTGAGAGCCGCATGGCACGGTCTCAGATCTTCCATTGAAATGGCGTATCCAGATGAAATTGCCTATTGCGTTTCCGCTGAATTTGGTGTATTCTTATAAAAAAGTCAGCCTCTGTGGAGAAAGTTCTTTACGGCGGACTTTCTGATATCATTGGCATGGAAGGAAAAAAGGTTCATGGCGGAAAAGGATAAGCAGACCGAGACAACGACGGAAGCGCATGTTCCCACAACGGGAGAGCTGTTGGGGGATGTAGAACAGTATGAGAAAAACGACGATGAGTGGAAGACCGGCTATTACGGTACAGGAAGCCGCCAGCAGGTGACAGACGACGTTTTCAAGAAATTGGAAACGAATGAAAAACTGACACGGGATGACTTCATCAAGGCGGAGCTGGCATTGCAGGACGCCAAGATGGAAGCTGGCATTGACCTTGAAAAGGAGAAGGGTAAGGGTCTTTTCGGAAAATATCACGACTGGAAGAAGAACCGCGTCAAGCACAAGGTCAACAAGAAGAAATACCTTTTGTTGTGCGGTTTTCTGGGATGGTGCGGCGGACATCGTTACTACGAGAAGCGGTATTTGCTGGCAGCATGTTATACGCTGTTTTTTTGGAGCGTTGTGCCTTTCTTCCTTTGCGTCACGGATTTTCTGATTGCGCTGCCCGTGAAGCCGGATGAGAATGGCGATATCATGATTTGATGCCTGTGGAATATCCGCAGGATCTGGACGATGGAGAGACGGTATGAACTGGCAAGAATGGATCAATTATCTTACACACCCGCAGGCGGAGCATACCATCTGGGTGCTGATCGGTGTTCCGGTGGCAGTGCTGCTGCTGAATTATGCCGCGCCGCAGATCATGGAATGGCGCGCGTATCGCAAGACGCATCCGATGAGCCACCCCACGGCGGATTCAAAGCCGAAGAAAAATAAAAACGCAAAATAATAAGACGGCAAAAAGAGGAACAGGTCTCATTGGGAGCTGTTCCTCTTTTCCGTTCAGACGTCGGCGTCCTGTCATAAAGATCCAAATCCCTTGCGGCGCGGCGGTAGGGGCTTTTTACGAAAAAACCTTGACAATGAACTTGACTTTAATGATAAACTAGTTCTGAAAGAATCAGCGGCGTTTCCGGCAGGGAGGCGGGGAATATCGCTGAGACCAAAGAGAGGGAGACAGAAAAAATGGACAAGCTGGAAGCATTGAAAGAATATCTGAGAGAGCTTGGAAGTGTCGCCGTTGCGTTTTCCAGCGGTGTGGACTCCACATTCTTACTGAAGACAGCGCATGATACGCTGGGGGACAAGGTGATCGCGGTCACGGCGCAGTCCTGCTCATTCCCGAAGCGGGAGCTGAACGAGGCAAAAGCCTTCTGCCAAAAAGAAGGAATCCGGCATATCATCGTGCAGTCGGAGGAGTTGAATATCGAGGGCTTTTCCCACAACCCCAAAAACCGCTGCTATCTGTGCAAGCATGAGCTATTCGAGAAGATCCTTGCCATTGCGGCGGAAAATGGCATTCGATTCGTTGCGGAAGGCTCAAATCTGGATGACAATGGCGATTACCGTCCCGGCTTGCAAGCAGTGGCAGAACTTGGAGTGAAAAGCCCTCTGCGTCATGTCGGGCTGACGAAGCAGGAGATCCGTGCCTATTCGCGTCAGATGGGGCTGGATACATGGGATAAGCAATCGTTTGCCTGTCTGTCCTCCCGCTTTGTGTACGGGGAAGAGATCACCGAAACAAAGCTGGGGATGGTGGACAAAGCCGAGCAGCTTTTGCTGGATCTGGGATTCCATCAGCTCCGTGTCCGCATTCACGGGACGATCGCCCGTATCGAGGTCCTACCGGATGAATTTGAGAAGCTGCTCCGGAACCGAGAGCAGATCGTGACGGCATTCAAGCAGTATGGGTTCACCTATGTTACGATGGATCTGCAGGGATATCGGATGGGCAGCATGAATGAAACGCTGAACCTGCGGGGAGAAAACTGATGGAAGCACGGGAAGTTTTGCGGAAGGTGCGGGAAGGGACGCTCTCTGTGGACGAGGCGGAACGGTACTTTCAGCGCGCGCCGTTTGAAGAGCTGGGTTATGCCAAGCTGGACGTTCACCGCAAATTGCGCTCCGGCTTTTCGGAGGTGGTCTTTTGCAGCGGCAAAGCGGATGAATATCTGACCGCCATCTTCGCGCGACTGGCAGAGGAAGAGGGCAAGGTGCTGGGAACACGAGCGACGCCACAGCAGTATGAGCTGGTGCGGAAGGTCTGCCCGCAGGCAACGTATGATCCGCTGTCCCGTCTGCTGAAGGTGGAACCGCCGGACAAGCCGTCTCTGCGTGGCAAGATCGCCGTTTGTACCGCAGGGACAGCAGACCTTGCCGTAGCAGAGGAAGCTGCCCAGACGGCGGAGTTTTTTGGCACAAGGGTCGAGCGCGTCTATGATGTGGGCGTGAGCGGTCTGCACCGCCTGCTGGCAAATCTCGACAAGATTCAGGATGCGAACTGTGTGGTCGCTGTGGCGGGGATGGAAGGCGCATTGGCAAGCGTTCTCGGCGGGCTTGTCCGGAATCCGGTCATCGCTGTACCGACCTCGGTCGGATACGGTGCCAGCTTCCACGGCTTGTCGGCTCTTCTGACGATGATCAACTCCTGCGCGAACGGCATTGCGACGGTCAACATCGACAATGGCTATGGCGCAGGGTATCTTGCAACACAAATCAACCGTCTTGCGCTGAGCGCAGAGGAAAGGAACGACTTATGAAGGAACAACAGGACGCATTGTATCTGGAATGCTATTCGGGCATCAGCGGCGATATGGTCACGGCGGCTCTGCTGGATCTGGGCGCGGACGAGACCGTTCTGCGCAAAGCGTTGGACAGTCTGCCCATTCATGGCTTTGAGGTGAAGATCTCTCGGGTAAAAAAAGCCGGACTGGACGCCTGTGATTTTAATGTGGTCCTGGATGCGGAGCATGAAAATCACGACCATGATATGAACTATCTCTATGGCTCTCCGGAAGAGCACCATCACGCCCACGACCATGAGCGTATTCATGAGCATGGGGAGCATGGAGAGCACGAACCGGGACGTTCGCATGTCCATGAAGAAGAAACGCAGGAGCATCATCATCACCACCATCACCATGAGCATCGGGGGCTTCGGGATGTGCTGGGGATTCTGGAACAGGCTGACCTGACCGACCATGCGAGGGAAATCGCTGTCCGGATCTTCACGATCCTGGGCGAAGCGGAAGCGAAAGCACATGGCGAAACGCTGGAAACGGTACATTTCCATGAGGTCGGCGCAGTGGATTCCATCGTTGATATCACGGCGGCAGCGGTCTGTCTGGACGATCTGGGGGTTCAGGAGGTCATCCTTCCGGTGCTGTATGAGGGCACGGGGAGCGTCCGCTGCGCACACGGTGTGCTGCCCATCCCTGTGCCGGCAGTGGTGAATATCGCGGCGCAGCAGCATTTGAATCTGCATATCACCGGCGCAAAGGGAGAGTATGTCACCCCGACAGGCGCGGCGATCGCGGCGGCTGTCCGCACAAGCGACAAGCTCCCGCCGGAATTTACCGTCCAGAAGATCGGTCTTGGCGCAGGCAAGCGAGAACAGGAGCTTCCCAGCTTTGTCCGCGCGATGCTGATCCGCCCGACTGGGGAAACATATACCGGGCAGGGAGAGATCTACAAGCTGGAAAGCAACATCGACGATTGCAGCGGTGAGGCTTTGGGCTATACGATGGAGCGGCTTCTGACCGCAGGCGCGCGGGATGTGCAGTATAGTCCGGTCTTTATGAAGAAGAACCGTCCAGCTTACCTTTTGACTGTCCTCTGTCTGAAGGAGGATATTCCGGCGTTGGAGGAGATCATATTCTCCGAGACGACCACCATCGGCATCCGGAGGGTGAAGATGGAGCGAAGTGTCCTGAAACGCCGCATCCGCATGGCGGACACCTCACTGGGCAAGGTGCAGGTGAAGGAGTGTATCCTTCCGACGGCGCAGGGCGGCACAGAGCTTTCCGGAAAGATGGCAGTCCGCTGCTATCCGGAGTATGAGAGCGTCCGTGCCATTTGTCAGCAGACGGGACGCCCGTATCAGGAGGTCTATTATCAGATCCTCTGCGAGCTGCAACAGAAGCAGAAGAAGGACTGAGCTTCGTGCACCTTGCGGATTCAAGGACACAAAAACTATAAATTTTATACAAAAGTAGGACTTATCCATCAACAATCTGCCAAAAAAGAAAATTTAAGTGTGCAAATTGTCAGAAATACGGTATAATGATAGTCAGAATAGTATAGGTGTCGCTATGGCACGAAAGGAGAGTGAGCAGATTGGCAGAGGATTTTGTGATCGAGATGCTCCATATTACCAAGGAATTTCCTGGGATCAAGGCAAACGATGATATCACCCTGCAGCTGCGTAAAGGCGAGGTACACGCCCTGCTGGGCGAGAACGGCGCGGGCAAAAGCACACTGATGAGCGTTTTGTTCGGTCTGTATCAGCCGGAAGTTGGCAAAATTCTCAAGAATGGCAAGGAGGTTGCCATCCGCAACCCCAATGACGCGAACGCATTGGGCATCGGCATGGTACATCAGCACTTCAAGCTGGTGGAGTGCTTCAGCGTCCTCGATAACATCATTCTGGGCGTCGAGCCGAACAAGATGGGCTTTCTGCAGAAGGCAGAGGCACGCAAAAAGGTCGTCGCATTGAGCGAAAAGTACGGTCTGCGTGTTGACCCGGACGCGCTCATCAGCGACATCTCGGTCGGTATGCAGCAGCGTGTCGAGATCCTGAAAATGCTCTACCGTGACAACGAGATCCTGATTTTTGACGAGCCGACGGCAGTCCTGACGCCGCAGGAGATCGATGAGCTGATGGAAATCATGCGCGGCTTCAAGAAAGAGGGCAAATCCATCCTCTTCATTACCCACAAGCTGAACGAGATCATGGCGGTCGCGGACCGCTGCACCGTTCTGCGCAAGGGCAAGTATATGGGCACAGTGGACATCGCCGACACCAATAAGGAAGAGCTTTCCCGCATGATGGTCGGTCGTGATGTTCAGCTTCAGGTCGAGAAAAAGCCCTCTCACCCGGGTGAGGTCGTTCTCGATGTGCAGGGCGTCACGATGCACAACGCCGTGCATAAGAAGGACTCGGTCAGGAATGTATCCTTTCAGGTGCGCAGCGGCGAGATCGTCTGTCTGGCAGGCATTGAGGGCAACGGTCAGACCGAGTTCGTCTATGGTCTGACCGGTCTGGAAAAGATCAACAGCGGTAAGATCACGCTTGCCGGAAAGGACGTCTCCAATGCGTCCATTCGGGAGCGTTCCAAGGATGGCATGAGCCATATCCCCGAAGACCGCCACAAGCATGGTCTGGTGCTGGACTACAGCCTTGAGAACAACATCGTGCTCCAGCGTTACTGGCAGCCGGAGTTCCAGAAAGGCGGCTTCATCAAAAAGGATGCGATTCGTGAGTATTCCGACCGCCTGATCGGTCAGTATGATGTGCGCAGCGGTCAGGGAAGCTCGACCATCGTCCGCAGCATGTCCGGCGGCAACCAGCAGAAAGCTATCATCGCGCGTGAGATCGACCGTGACCCCAAGCTTTTAGTCGCAGTGCAGCCGACCCGTGGTCTGGACGTTGGTGCAATCGAATACATCCATCACCAGATCGTTGCGGAGCGCGACAAGGGCAAGGCTGTCCTGCTGGTCAGTCTTGAGCTGGATGAGGTCATGAACCTGTCCGATCGCATTCTTGTAATGTACGAGGGCGAGATCGTGGGCGAATTTGACCCCAAGACCACCACTGTGCAGGAGCTGGGTCTGTATATGGCCGGTGCCCGCAAGCAGGGGAAAGGGGAGTAAACAGGAATGAACAAGAAAAAACTGGTACGCAGCGGCTTCCAAGGCTCGGTCACGAGCGTTCTGGCGGCTCTGCTGTGCATTCTCATCGGTCTGGTCGTCGGCTTTATCGTGCTGCTGGCGATCAATCCGGGTCACGCATGGAACGAAGGTCTCGTCCGCATCCTCAAGGGCGGCTTCTATGACGCACCCTACGGCGTCGGCAAAACGCTGGCGAACGCGGCACCCCTCATCATGACGGGTCTGTCGGTCGGCTTCGCGTTCAAGACGGGTCTGTTCAACATCGGCGCAGCCGGCCAGTATACACTGGGCGCATACGGCGCACTGTACTGTGCCATCATGCTGAAACTGCCGTGGTTCGTCTGCCTGCTGGTTGCGACCATCTTCGGCGGCATCTGGGGCGCAATCCCCGGATTCTTCAAGGCGTACCTGAACATCAACGAGGTCATTACGGCGATCATGTTCAACTGGATCGGGCTGTATCTGGTCAACGAGCTGATCTACCAGAACGGCACAGGTCCGATGTACGACGTCCGCAACACCCGCACCTTTAATCTGCGCAAGAATGCGGACTATGCGCAGTCCATCATTCCGGACTTTGGTCTGAACAAGATGTTCCAGACCAACAGCACGACCATCGCGATCTTCCTCGCAATCGCCGTTGCCATCCTTGTCTGGGTCATTCTGGAAAAGACCACCTTCGGTTATGAGCTGAAGGCGGTTGGTCTGAATAAGAACGCTGCCAAGTACGCAGGCATCAACGAGAAGAAAAACATCGTCCTCTCGATGGCGATCGCCGGCGCACTGGCTGGTTTCGGTGCGGGTCTGTACTATCTGTCCAGCGTTTCCGAGTGGAATCCGCTGAACTCCACCAGTCTGCCGGCAATGGGCTTCAACGGCATTCCGGTCGCTCTGCTGGCAAGCTCCAATCCCATCGGAACCATTTTCTCGGCACTGTTCATCTCGCACATCTCGGTCGGCGGCTCGTTCCTGTCCACCAAGTATTATCCCACGGAGATCTCCGACCTTATCAGCGGCATCATCATCTATCTGTGCGCCTTCTCGATGCTGTTCCGCGGCAAGATCCACGCTCTGCTCTTCAAGAATAAGGACAAGACCAATGTGAACGCAGAGCCGGCGTCTGCAAATGCAAAAAAGGAGGGCAAATAAAATGCTGCTTCTGATCAAATATACCCTGCTGTACGGCATCGTTCTGATGCTGGTCGCTCTGGGCGGCATGTTCAGTGAGCATTCCGGTATCATCAACATTGCGCTGGAAGGCATTATGGTTATCGGCGGTGTGGCAGGCGTTCTGACCCTGACGATGCTCCCCAGCGGATTGCCCACCGTTGCGGTCGTCCTGATCTCGATCCTAGTCGCAGCACTGGCTGGCATGGTCTACAGCCTGCTGCTGGCATTTGCGTCCATCAACCTGAAGGCGGATCAGACCATCGGCGGTACGGCACTGAACCTGCTGGCAACGGCAGTCGCAGTCGTTATCGCAAAGTATTTCAGCGAGAGCGGCAGCGCAAAGCTGAATTACTCCAACAAGCCGTTCCTGTTCAGCATCGGCAAGCTGGAGCTGAGCGTCTTTGTGCCGCTGGGTATCGTCCTGCTCATCATCAGCTATGTCGTTCTGTATAAGACCCGCTTCGGTCTGCGTCTGCGGGCTTGCGGTGAGCATCCGCAGGCGGCGGACTCGGTTGGCATCAATGTCTACAAAATGCGCTATGCAGGCGTTGTGATCTCGGGCGCACTGGGCGCGATCGGCGGTATGGCCTATATCGTGCCTCCCGTCCAGACCTGGAACTTCGAGGTCGGCGTCGCCGGTGCAGGCTTCCTCGCTATGGCCGTTATGATCTTCGGTCAGTGGAAGCCCTTCAATATCTTTGGCGCAGCCATGTTCTTCGCCGTCTTTAAGAGCCTGGCAAACATTGCTGACTCCACCTTCCTGTCGAGCTTCGGCTGGTCGAGCAACATTTATAATATGATGCCGTTCATCGCTTCGATGATCATTCTGGCATTCACCTCGAAAAACAGCATGGCTCCCAAGGCGGAGGGCATCCCCTACGACAAGGGTTCTCGTTAAAACCGGTTTTTCCAAAGCACAGTTGCACGAAACGGCGGCTGTGCTTTTTTGTACTCAAAAATCGGGAAGAACTGGTTGATTTTCCTAAAAACATGCTTGATTTTGAGGGAGAATTTGATATACTTGAATCGTAATGTCATACTATTTCGATTGGAGTGTGTACAAATGCGCATTTATGATCTGATCGCGAAAAAACGCGATGGCGGCACGCACAGCCGAGAAGAGCTGGAAGCTATTGTCAACGGCTTTGTCAGCGGCGAAGTGACCGATTACCAGATGGCGGCATGGATGATGGCTGTCTATCTGCGTGGAATGACGAACGAGGAGACCGCCGAGCTGACCGATGTAATGGCGCACAGCGGTGTGATGGTCGATCTGTCTCCCATCCCGGGCATCAAGGTAGACAAACACTCCACAGGCGGCGTTGGTGACAAGACCACCCTTGTCATTGCGCCCATCGTGGCAGCCTGCGGTGTAAAGATCGCCAAGATGAGTGGTCGCGGTCTGGGGCATACGGGCGGCACGATCGACAAGATGGAGAGCGTACCCGGCACAAGGACCGCTCTCTCGCAGGAGGAGTTTTTTGCGCAGGTCAACCGGATCGGTCTGTCGGTCATCGGTCAGAGCGAGGGCATCGCAGTTGCCGATAAAAAGATGTACGCCCTGCGTGACGTGACCGCCACAGTCAGTTGTGTCCCGCTGATTGCGTCCAGCATCATGTCCAAGAAGCTGGCTTCCGGTTCGGACGCGATTCTGCTGGACGTCACCACGGGCACAGGCGCGTTCATGAAGACCGTCGAGCAGAGCATCGAGCTTGCGAAGCTGATGGTCGCCATCGGCACGCACCACGGTCGCAGGGTCGCTGCGATGATCACCGATATGGATACCCCGCTGGGGCACAACATCGGCAACAGTCTTGAGGTCATGGAGAGCATGGATGTCCTCAAGGGGAAGGGACCGGCAGACCTGACAGAGGTCTGTCTCCAACTGGCTGCCAATATGCTGGTTCTGGCGGATAAGGGTACGCCGGATGCGTGCCGTGCGATGGCAGAGGCTGCCATCGCGGACGGCTCCGCCTTCCGGAAGTGCAAGGAGATGTTTGCGGCACAGGGCGGAGATACCCGTGTGCTGGACGATTACAGCCTGTTCGAGAAGCCCGCCGCAAGCTATGAGCTGCTGGCGGAACAGGACGGCTACATTGTCCAGAACGACGCGGAGAAGATCGGCAGTGCCAGCGTTCTGCTGGGCGCAGGTCGTCAGAAGAAGGGCGACCCGCTGGATTTTGCGGCGGGCATCACCCTGTACAAAAAGCGCGGCGATTACGTCCATAAAGGCGACAGCCTTGCCACCTTCTATGGCGCAGCCGATAAGTTTGAAGCCGCTGCCGCCGAATACCGCAGCGGTCTCGTCTACGGCACGGAAAAGCCCGAGGAAGCCCCCCTTGTTTATGCCCTCGTCACCAAAGACGGCGTAGAACGGTACTAAGAAACAGCGCAGAACCTTCTCCGAAAAGGAGAGGGTTTTGCTTTTGGGATAGAAATATGGTATACTGAGGCAGAATTTCCCGTAAACTGCGGGAGGAAGAAAGGACGGTTCTATGAAGATCGTTTTGGTGGGCGGCGGCAAGGTCGGCACGGCTCTGGCACGTCAGCTCAGTGAAGAAGGTCATAATGTGACCGTAGTGGATACCAATAAGGCACGTGTCGAGCACATCGGCGAATCCTACGATGTCATGAGTATTCTCGGCAACGGCTCTTCCATCACCACTCTGTCCGAAGCTGGCGTTGGGGAAGCCGACGTCTTTATTGCGGTCACAGGCTCGGACGAGCTGAACCTGCTCTGCTGCATGTTCGCGAAAAAGGCGGGACACTGCCACGCCATTGCCCGAGTGCGCAACCCGTCGTACAGCCACGAGCTGGACTTTATCAAAAAGCAGATCGGCATCTCGGCCATCATCAACCCCGAAATGGCGGCAGCAAAGGAGATCTCCCATCTGCTCCGCTTCCCGGGCGCAAGCAAGATCGATACCTTTGCGGATGGACGGGTGCGGCTGATCAAGTTTGCTTTGAATAAAGACACCGAACTCGACGGCGTTGCCATCCACGAGATCCCCACCCGACTCAAGAGCGATATCCTTGTCTGCGCAGTCGAGCGGGACGGCGGCGTTGTCATCCCGAACGGTAACTTTGTTTTGCAGAACGGTGACCAAGTGACCTTCCTTGCGACTCAGGAGAAAGCGCATGAGTTCTTCCGGCGCATCCACATGAATGTCAATCCGGTGCGGAACGCGCTGATCGTCGGCGGCGGTGCAATTGCGTATTATCTGAGTCAGGAGCTGCTGAAAAATCACGTCCGCGTGCGCATTGTGGAACGCGATCCGGCTCGGTGCAATGTTCTGGCAGAGCAGCTTCCCGGTGCGCAGATCCTGAACGAGGATGGATCGAACCGTGAGTTCCTGCTGTCGGAGGGTCTGGAATCTGCTGAAGCGTTCGTGGCATTGACGAACATCGACGAGGAAAATGTCCTGCTGACCCTGTTTGCGAAAAAGCACTCCAAGGGCAAGCTGGTGACCAAGATCAACCGACTGGAGTTCGATGATATTCTGGCGGGACTTGATCTGGGAAGCATCGTCTACCCGAAGTACATGACCTGTGACTATATCGTTCAGTATGTCCGCGCGCTGCAGAACGAGGCCGGCAATAACATCAAGACCCTGTACCGCATCCTTGACGACCGCGTTGAGGCGTTGGAGTTCACCGTCCACGAGGAGAGCAAGGCCACCGGAGTTCCGCTGAGCCGCCTGCATCTGAAAAAGAACCTTCTGCTCTGCTGCATCATGCGCGGCAACGAGATTCTCATTCCGCGCGGCGGCGATGAAATTAAAGTCGGCGATAACGTCATCGTTGTCACCCTCGAACACGGCCTGCACGACCTGCGGGATATCGTGGAAGACTGATGGAGGCGGCGTATGAATTATGCGATCGTTTTTCGCCTTCTGGGGTATATTTTCCTTTGTGAAGGGGCGTTACTGCTTCTGCCTGCCGCCACCAGCCTGATTTACGGTGAGTGGATGGTAATGGGCGTTTTTCTGGCGGTGGCGTTTTTCTGTGTGGTGGTGGGGCTTCTGCTCAAGGGCATCAAGCCGTCCAGCAAGGTTTTCTACATGCGGGAGGGCTTTGCCTGCACTGCGCTGAGTTGGGTCGTGATCAGTATTGTGGGCGCAGTGCCGTTTGTTCTGACAGGCTGCATCCCAAATCCGGTGGACGCTCTGTTTGAGACGGTTTCCGGCTTCACCACCACAGGCGCAAGCATTCTTCCAGCGGTCGAGGATATGCCCAAGGGCATCCTGTTCTGGAGAAGCTTCACCCACTGGATCGGCGGCATGGGCGTTCTGGTCTTTCTGCTTTCCCTGCTGCCCCTGACGGGCGGCTCGCATGTCAATCTGATGAAAGCCGAAAGCCCCGGTCCGCAGGTGGATAAGCTTGTCCCGAAGGTGCAGTCCACCGCAAAAATTCTGTATGGCATCTATATTTTCCTGACGATTCTGGAATTGGCTTTCCTGCTGGCAGGCAGAATGAGCCTGTTTGACTCCCTCCTGACTGCGTTTGGTACGGCAGGCACGGGCGGTTTCGGGTTTCGGAACGACAGCTTTGCCAGCTTCTCACCCTACATCCAGTGGGTCGTGACGATCTTTATGATCCTGTTCGGCGTCAACTTCAATGCCTATTTTCTGCTGCTGATGCGCCGCTTCCGCCGTGCAGCAGCCAGCGAGGAGGTGCGCGGCTATTTCATCATCATCTTTGCCGCCATCGCCATCATCACAGTCAACATCCGCAGCATGTATAGCGGTGTGGGTGAAGCTTTGCGTCATGCGGCGTTTCAGGTCGGCTCGATCATCACTACGACCGGATATTCCAGTTGTGACTTCGACCTCTGGCCGGCTCTCTCGAAGGAAATTCTTGTGATCCTGATGTTCGTGGGCGCATGTGCCGGCAGTACGGGCGGCGGCATCAAGGTAAGCCGTCTCCTGATCCTAGGTAAAACGCTGGGCAAGGAGCTGAAACAGGCACTCCATCCGCAGGTCGTCGCACCGGTCCGGATGGACGGCAAGCTGGTGAACCATGAGACGATCCGGACGACGAATGTCTACATGGCAGCGTATATTTTCATCTTTACGGCATCGCTCGTCTTCATCAGTCTGGATGGATTTGATATGGTGACGAATTTCACCGCAGTTGCTGCTACGCTGAACAATATCGGTCCGGGTCTTGCGCAGGTCGGTCCGATGACGAACTTCGGCGGCTATTCCAACTTCGCAAAGCTGATTCTCGTCTTTGACATGCTGGCAGGTCGTCTCGAGATCTTCCCGATGCTCGTGCTGTTCATGCCGGATGCGTGGAGAAGGTTCTGAGCAAAAAGAGGCATTTTATATGACCAGAAAACAGCTGAGAATTTGCTATAGAATCATTACAATACTGTCCCTATGTGCGGGCTGCTATTTTAGTCTGAAGGAAACGACCTCCGTGAGGGCATTGCTGTCCTATTATACGCTGCAAAGCAATCTGATCTGTCTTGCTGCATTTGTGATTTATGTGATACTGGAGCTGCGAGGGACTGACTACAGGAGCCGGTTCTATTATTTTTCCAAGGGTGGAATCACAATTGCAATCATTATAACTATGCTGGTGTACCATGCGGCACTTGCTTCGGCAGGATTTGAAATGGACGCATTGCAAAAAAGCATTGCGGACAGGCTTCTGGCGGATACGTTTGTGCATACGATTTCGCCGCTGTTAGTGATAGGAGATTATTTGCTTTTGGATGAAAAGGGAAAAATGAAGTATTCCTACCCGGCTCTTTGGCTGATTATTCCGCTTTGCTATGTTGTATATGTATACGCTTACGGAACGCTGGGCGGAAGATTTTTCAATATCGGAGGATCGGAGCACTTCGCTTATTTCTTTTTGGATTACACGCAGATCGGTGTAAAGGCAGTGACCGTGTGGATCCTGGGAATTGCAGCGCTTATATTTGCAATATCCGAGGGGCTTGTCCTTCTGGACCGGAACTTGCCGAAGCGGTTGGCACTGCAGCGGGCGATCGATGCTCACTACGGCGCATAAAGGAGTTGCATGGCAACGAGATCCTGATTCTCCGCAGCGGGTATTCCAACTTTGCAAGGCTGATTCTCGTCTTTGACATGCTGGCAGGTCGTCTCGAGATC
>CAVEGP010000040.1:0-18792 GCA_963615155.1 Bacteroides uniformis
CAGTTGGAAGCCTGTATGCAGGTTTTGCTTGACCTTGACAAAAGCTTGAAAAGCCAGCCTGTAGACGAACAGGTGCTGCTGGAAACGGCACTCTGTCGTCTGGCAATGGCGGGGAGCGGACGATGAACGAGAATTTTCTGCACACCGATCGTGTGCTGATCGTGGAAGGAAAATACGATGCGGCGCGTCTTTCTCATCTGACCGATGCGATGATCCTGTTGACAGACGGGTTTGGCATCTACAAAGACAAAAAACGCCAGCAGCTTTTTAAGGCTCTGGCGAAGAAAAACGGATTGATCCTTTTAACGGACTCGGACGCCGCAGGGTTCCGCATCCGGACGTACATCACCAATCTGGTGGGAGAAAAAAACGTGGTGCAGGCGTATGTTCCTGCCATCCACGGCAAGGAGAAACGGAAACCTCAGCCCGGCAAGGAGGGGCTTCTGGGGGTTGAGGGAGTGGAGGACGCCATTGTGCTTCAGGCGTTGCGGGACGCGCTGGGGGAAGAGACGGGCATTGCGCCGCTCCACCCGGAAGGACGGAAGATCAGCTATACCGATCTCTATGATTGGGGTTTGTCCGGCACGGCGGGCAGTGCGGAGCGCAAGGCAAAGCTGCTGGATCGGCTGGGCTTGCCGCCCCGCCTGTCCAAAAAGGAATTGGTCGAGGCACTGAACCGCCTTTACAGCTTTGAGCAATTGGATGAGATCATCACGAAGATGCAATAAGAAAATCCCTCGGCATTGCTGTCGGGGGATTTTTTGGATGGAAATAAAATGATTCAGTATCCCGCTTCCGCAAAGATGTTTCCCAGAGCAGGGAAGAGGTCATGCGGGAGCATTCCGTATTCACCGTGGGTCTGGGAGGCACGGTCAGCGGCTGCTCCATGCAGGTAGATGGCACAGCTTGCAGCATCGAAAGCAGGGAGCTTGCACGCCAACAATGCGGCGGTCATCCCCGCAAGGACGTCGCCGCTTCCGCCTCGGGCAAGACCGGGATTTCCAGTGGGATTTACCCGAACACGACCATCTGGCGAAGCAATAATGGTTCCTGCGCCCTTGAGGACGACAACGGCATTCCAAGCTTCTGCATAGCGGCGGGCAATCTCGGCACGCTGTTCGGTCGTCCGGTTGAAGTCGGCGATGGGAATTCCCGTCAGTCGGGACATCTCGCCCGGGTGGGGTGTGACGATAAGTTCCCCCTTCGGGTGCGGGAAGGAGCTTCCCTCTGCCAGCAGAAGTGTGGCGGCGTTCAGACCATCGGCATCCAGCACGACACTGCCGTTAAAATTGTTTATCAGCGATTCTACGATAGTTTTGGTCTCCTGTTCCCGAGCGGCGGACTGATTGGACGAGCCCAGTCCCGGTCCGATGAGAAGGACGGTCGCCTTCTGGCGGCGGATACGGTCGAGATTTTGGACACTGGACGAAATGCCGCTCTCTGCGCCCATCTCACAGGGGCAGAGACAGCATTCCGGAAGGCGTGCGGACACTGCCGAGAGGACAGGCTCAACGCTTGCCAGCGTCACGATACCCGCACCCGTGCGGAGCGCGCCTTCGACTGCCAGCGATGCCGCACCCCGATACCATGCGCTTCCGGCGACTGTCAGCACACTGCCGAAGCTGCCCTTATGACTGCTCCGTTCACGGGTGGGAATGATCTGAAACACACGTTCAAGCGTCAGTTCTTCCATTGCCATTTCCTCGCTTATTCTTTTCCCTGTACATAGCGGCGGATCTCCTTTTCGACCTCCTGCACCTCCTGATGGAACATCCGGGCGGAGACACGGAGCGCACCGTGACCAAGGATGATGATCTGTTCCATGCCGTCCGAGGTGGCGACCCGAACACGGCGACCTTTGCCAATTTCATGGGTTACATGCTCGATGAACATGTCCGCCGTCTCCGCCTCTTTGGTGTAGACGATATGGATGTTGTGGTACTGCTCGATGCTGCCCGGGCTGCCCGGCACACGGTAGGCATCGAACACAAGGATGAGAACGCACTTCTTGAAGCCCTGATAATTGCAGAGGATGTCTGCCAGTTTTTTTCGCGCGGCATCGAGGCTTTCTTTTGCGAGAGCGTTCAGCTCATCCCAGGCAAAAATAATGTTGTAACCATCTACCAGCAGATATTCGGGCGTGATCGTCCACTGCTCGGCGGCAAAATCCGGACGTTCGGTCTTCTGGACGGGGCGGAATGCCGCCAGAGGATCACGTTTGATCGGTCCATAGGTCTGCTCAAAAATCTTCATCAGCTCGGCGTCCTCTTCCAGAGTCGCACGGTAGGCCGCCATCCGACGCTGACGGGGAACTGTTTCCTCCTCGGGCGAGGGGCGAGTCTTGCCCCAACCGGTATCAATGTGCATGTGGTTGCGCACCTGCTGCCATGGAACAACGAAGCCCGCGCCGTGGGAGCAGAACACTGAATCTGCCGGGTTGTCGAGGTCGTGCTCCGGCTCGTAGCCCACGGCTTCGATGATCTCCTGCGCATTGTGGCAGGGGCGGTAGCCATCCAGCGTGAGGGCGAGCCGCCCGCGTCCTCGGGTATAGCTGACGACTTCCATCGGATAGCTCTGCATGGTGACGACCGGACAGGTGCCCGAAAGAACAGCCGTCTGCCCATCGGCCTGCGTCTCAGGCGGGTCGAAGCTGCCCTCCATCCGCTGGATATCATTCATGGCACGACCTAAGTTTTCCGCCGGGATTTCCAGCCGGAAGGCATACCACGGCTCGAGCAGCTGGCATTTTGCCATCATCAAGCCCTGACGGACGGCCCGGTAGGTTGCCTGTCGGAAATCGCCGCCTTCCGTGTGCTTGAGATGGGCTTTGCCAGCAATCAGAGTAATCTTCATATCAGTCAGCGGTGCGCCGATGAGCACGCCGAGGTGCTGCTTTTCCTCGAGATGGGTCAACACCAGCCGCTGCCAGTTTTTATCCAGAGTCTCCTCTCGGCAGTCGGTCGCAAACTGCATTCCGCTGCCACGGGGGAGAGGTTCCAGCCTGAGGTGGACTTCGGCATAATGGCGGAGCGGTTCGTAGTGACCGACCCCCTCCATCGGTTCGGTGATGGTTTCTTTGTAAAGGATGCCTCCTGCCCCGAACTCGACATTCAGATCGTATCGCTCGGAGAGAAGGCTTTTCAGGACCTCAAGCTGGATCTCACCCATCAACTGGACATGGATCTCACCCAGCGTCTCGTTCCAGACGACATGGAGCTGAGGCTCTTCTTCCTCGATGCGATGCAGCTTTCCCAGCGCAGCATGAACATCCGCACCATCTGGCAGGAGCACCTGGTAGCTCAGGACAGGTTCAAGAACGGGCAGATCGCTGTCCCGTTCCGCGCCCAAACCATCGCCGGGTCTGGTTTTTGTCAGTCCGGTCACGGCACAGACCTGACCGGGCAGCACCGATTCGGTCAGGGCATATTTCGTGCCCGAATAGAGCCGCAGTTGATTCACCTTTTCGCTCCATGACTCACCGTCTGCTTCACCGGAGAGTTGAGCCTTGACCTTCAGCTCTCCTCCCGTGACCCGAAGCCATGTTAGGCGTGTGCCCTGCTCGTCCTGCGAGACCTTGAAGACCTTTGCCCCGAAGGCATTCAGTGCGGGCGCAGAGCGGGTATAGGTATCCAGACCGGATAACAGCTCGTCCACACCGTCCAGCCGGAGTGCCGCTCCAAACCAGCAGGGGAACACATGCCGACGGGCAATGGCAGCGGTGACATCGGCAGAGGTCAGCCTGCCTGCATCCAGCAGGGTCTCCATCAGACGCTCGTCGCAGAGTGCCAGTGCCTCGTCACGGTCGGTCTGTTCTGCCCCGAAATCCACAAAACCGTCGCCGAGACGATGATTCAATTGCCTGAGAATCTCATCTCGGCTCGGAGCGGGCAGATCCATCTTGTTGACGAACACAAACGTCGGAATGTGATACTGCCGCAGAAGCCGCCAGAGCGTTTCGGTGTGACTCTGCACGCCGTCCGTGCCGCTGATGACGAGGATCGCATAATCCAGCACTTGGAGCGTGCGCTCCGTCTCGGTGGAAAAATCTACATGCCCGGGGGTGTCCAGCAGGGTGATGGACGCATTCCTTGAGGTGAGAAGTGCCTGCTTGGAAAATATCGTGATGCCGCGTGCCTTTTCGAGGGCATCCGTATCAAGGAAAGCGTCCTTGTGATCAACACGCCCTAGCTTCCGGATCGCACCGGAGCGGTAGAGCATGGCTTCGGAAAGGGTGGTCTTGCCTGAGTCAACATGGGCGAGGATGCCGATTACCAGCCGTTTCTGTTTCTCCATTGGACGTACCTCTGCTTACAATGCGCCCGCGATGAGACCGACCACGACCAGCGGGATGCCCAGCACGAGATTCGAGAGCAGGCTGCAAAAGATACGCTCCTCCGGCTCAAGCTCCTCAAAGGAGACGATCTTCTCGTCCGCGTAATCGACGATGGAGCGAGTGGCGTGAAATTTTTTCTTAGGCTTGACCCCCTTGAATTCCTCGAGCAGATGATGGATGGTGAAGCCGTCCAGCCGCAGATAGTCCACCCACGCCCACGCCAGCAGTCCGATCCCCAGCAGGAAGCCCGGTGCTTCCCACATGGTGAAGTGTCCATCGCTGACATAGCGATCCCATAACAGCATCAGCACCGCCACGATGGAGGTTCGGGTCACGGTTTTGTATAAAATGGGATGGAACATATAGTTCTTGTACATTTGGGTCAGCTTTTTCATCGCAGGTGCTCCTTGTTTTTTACAGTTACATTTTATTTTAGCATGATTTTGTAAAAAAAGATAGGGGCTTCTGAACGCAAAAATACAAGAGCCTCCCCTGACAAATATTAAGGGGAGACTCTATTATGTTGATTGCAGCGGTCATTTACAGGTTTTAGCGATCGTGCTTTTCGGAAGCAGGTACTCCCGAAAGAAATCCGGTCTTTGCTTTTTCTTCGGTGTCATCGCTCTCGTCGTAGGCATCATAGGGTGCGGAGGGATCGTGAACATGCTTTTTGAACGGGGAACAAAGCTCGCCCTTATGTGCGAAAGCAAACGCAAAATCGGATGACCATCCGGAGTGTCCGGTAATAAAAATTGGCTGCAAACTGCGTTTTCTCAGCTTTTTTTCCAGCAGCTCCAGCGATTTGACCGCCAGCTTATTGCTTTCCGCCAATGCGGAAATGAAGCTGTAACCGCCATCCGCACCAAACCAGATGGTATCTCCCGTGAAAAGATACTTGTCGTCAATGAGGTAAACCATGTGCCCCCATGTATGTCCGGGGACGAGAAGGCACTCGACCCTGATATCACCGATTTGAAAAATCTGACCGTCCCGAAGAAGCTTCTTCTCATTGTAGATCGTTACCTGCGGCAATTTATAAAGGTGATAAAGGACCTTCCGGCGCACCTCGCCGGTGAGATATTTGTTCTCTGTCTCGCCGATGTAGAGGGTCGCATTCTGGAATAATCCCGGGCTGTCGGCTTCTACCGCACCCACATGGTCGGTATCCTGATGGGTGATGAGGATATCATGGATGCTTTTGGGGTCGATGCCCAGCCAGCCCATTTTCTCTTCCAGACGCTCATAATTGTACCCTGCGTCGATCATCAGGATGTCGTCGCCTTTCTTATAAAAGAAGATGTTCGCGACCCATTCCCGCACACATGCCACATGTTCGTCGATCCAACCGGTATTCAGCGGCTTGAAGATCTCTCTGCCGCGATATACCCTGCTCATTTGCTTTTTCTGAAAGTCGGTTGCCTGTTTTGACATTTGTTTTCCCTCCTGTCTGCGAAGCAGAATCTTATCACGCTCATCCTATCATATCTGCAGGTGGGACGCAAGCCTTGTCACACAAATTGTTAGGCACAACAAACGAATTCGCTTTTTTCATCCAAAAAAGCGACAGCCTCAGAAACGCGCTTGAAACGCTTTTGAGGCTGTTCTGAGGTAAATTTTATTTGGTTCCGGTGATTTTCAGAGTCTTATATGTCCCGAAGCGGAAGTGCTTGTCCAGCACATCTCCGGCAAAGCCAATTGCTTTGCCCATTGTGAAGGCGGCGGCGATCGTGCCGATGCCAAGACCCTCGAGGTGATGCAGGAAGCCGAAGGTCAGTCCGGCAGTCACGGCAAGACAGATGACGTCGAACGCGATTTTGATCCTTGGATAGGGGATTCCGGTGATATCCGCCAGTTCCCGTGGGAACAAGTCGGTGGGGACAATGGGCAGACCGCAGCGGTTGGACAGCGCAATACCGATGCTGATCAGGCAGTAGCTTACGGCAAAATAGAGGATCCGCATGGGGATAGTATACGGCAGAACGCCGATCCATGCCTCGTGGACATCCAGAAGCTTGCCGAACACAAAGCCAACCACGAAGCTGAACAGGTAGTTGGGGACGAATTTCCTACGCAGGATCATCAGACTCAGGACAAGAGCACCCTGAAACAGATAAGTCCATGTGCCCAGCGTCAGCACAGGCCAGACCTCCGAGAAAGCAAAGGGCACACTGGAAATGGCTGAGATGCCTGCGCCGGAATAGAGCATCAATACTACGCCAAAGCTGTTTGTCAGCACGGCAATCAACAGAGCCAGTTCGCCGCGGAACAGCGGCAGAGATTTTGTATCCATGATTTTTCCACCTTATTTATCTTATAAAATTTCGTTCCTATCATAGCACGCTGACAGATGGATTTCCAGATACAAAGTGACGAAATTCGTTCCACTTTATCACATTTTACACATGCTGTGCATAAATATTCAACGGCTCTTACATGAAACTTTCACAACTTCATTGACGCGAAATGTCGTTTCTGGTAAGATGTGTTCTGTTTACTCCACTGGCTTTGCGGGCTGGTAGAGGGGCGGGATATGGAACGTCCACAAAGTGCGGACGTTATGAGAGGAGCAAAACAATGAAAAAACATTCATCCACATTCATTGCAAGAGTCGGTTCTCTTGTAGTGGCTCTGGCTCTGGTGCTGTCGGTGGTCGTCGTTCCGGCATCAGCTGTCAACGCCAGTGCGCAGGACATGAACCCAAAGGACGATCCGCTTCTGGGAACGCAGTTTGCGGTGGACGCAGTCATTCCGCTGGTCTCCACTGGTGACGGCAAGGACATCTCCCTGACCGTTCCGGTGCAGGGGGTCACCAAGGATGCTCTGGAGACTGCCATTGCAGCCGGACAGGTCAGCATCTCGCTCGACCGTGATGCGGAGCGTCCCTATGTCAATGAAGAGCTTTACCCCAATCAGTATGATGGCGGTACGCTCGACCAGTGGACGACCCAGAAGGACGGCGAACAGGAATTCACTGACCTTCAGCTCTCTGCGGCAGAGTCGGACGGAACGGTCGTGCTGAACGTCTCCTTCCATGCGAACAACTATTTCTACAATACCAACCGTTCCACCGGTGAGGTCACCAGCAGTGATTACAGTGTACCTCACACCAACGGTGGCTACTACCTCGACCTGTGCGGCTACTTTAACCTGACCGCCCAACTGAACGGCAGTACCATCGGCACAGCACCGGTCAAGGTGGCTCCTTACGAAAACTTCAGCACCATGTGGGAAATCTACAAGGAGTTGGACGACATCGTGGCAACGGGCACGGCAAACGGTCTGTACATCGAGAAGTTTTCGATGGGTCAGTCCACGGCGGGTCGTGATATGCCTTACCTCATCGTGGCGGACTCCAAGTCCAGCGTTGACAACTGGCTGGCTCTGACCGAGAAGGCTGAAAACGACCCTGACGCCGTTCTGGAACAGATCGCGAACGGCGAACTCAACGACATCCGTGTTCCGGTCATGTATTCCAACATCCACTCCAATGAGGTCGCTGCCACCGATGGTGTTCTGGATTTTGCGAAGATGATCACCTCCGAGCAGACCATCTCCTATAATACCCTGACCGGCTTCACCGCCGAGGGTGAGGCAGAGCTTGCCAAAGAGATGGGTCCTGTCGGCGAAGAGGGCAGTGTCGCCATCCCCGACCTCGTGAAAGACAAGGCAAGCTATCTGGGTTATCTGACCGTCGATAACAACGGTCTGTCCGGCAAGGTCGATCTCGAAAAGTATTACACAGTCGAAAACCAGACCATCAGCGTCAAGGATGAGCTGCTGAAGGACGTGTTCTTCATCCTCGTTCCGGAAGAGAATGTCGATGGACGTACCTACCTGACCCGTCACTCCTCCAACGGCTATGACCTGAACCGTGACAACTCGTTCCAGACGACCTCGGAGACAGCCAACATGCAGAAGCTCATCGGCACATACAATCCGGTGTCTCTTGTCGAATTCCATGGTCGCATTAAAGCATTCCAGTGTGAACCCTGTGATCCCCCGCACGAGCCGAATTTTGAGTACGATCAGCTTGCGAACAACCTTATTGGCGGCGGCGAGGCTCTGGGAATCGGCGCGGTCGCGAACAACTCCGACTATAACTCCTACGTCATCCCCCAGCGCGACTATCTGAGCTACACCGGCAACGGCGATGAGACCTATTGGGAAGATCCGTGGGACGATATGTCCACCAGCTACACTCCGCAGTTCGCTATGCTGCAGGGTACAGTTGCTTACACGGTCGAGTTGCCTGCATACTGCAACGAGACGGCTCAGGCTGTCCAGTACGGCTGCCTGAACCAGTCCAACTATATCGCAGAGAACAAGCTGTCTTACCTCCAGTCTCAGGTCACCATCTTCCAGCGCGGCGTTCACAACCTGAACTCTGATTCCTTCGAGCAGGTCGGTCAGTGGCTCTGCGACCAGTATGATGTCGAGGGCGCGGAGATGGACATCTTCCGTCCTGAGTACACTGCCGAGGGACAGAACGGCAACTTCTATCCGGAGTGCTACATCATACCGCTGGATTCCGCAAACCAGACCAACCTCGAGGCAGCCGGTGCGATGATGACATGGCTGACCCGTAACGATGTGAAGGTTCAGGTCACCACCAAGTCCTTCGAGTACAACGGTGTGACCTATCCCGCAGGCACGATGATCGTCCCGATGTATCAGGCAAAGCGCAGTGTCGCAAACGGTGCACTGTATGACGGCACGCTTATCAATGGTTGGACCGTTCTGTATTCTGAGGGCATTACCAGCTTCAACCAGACCCGCGGCTTCGATATGGTGACGGTTGCCGAGCCTGCCGCATACCAGACCATTGCTGCTGTCTGCGGCGAAAAGCTGGACTATGACGCGGCGACGGCATATGTCGCAAAGAATGTCAAGACCGTGTTCTCCGGCATTCCCGGGGCAGACGTCATTATTTCTAACGCATCCGAGGCTTCCACTGCTGCTGTCAACGATCTGCTTAAGGCGGGCAAGACCGTCGGCATGGTGACGGAGGGCGAGTATAAAGGCGATTTTATCTGCTCCTACGAAGATTTCCTGACGGTAAAGGACGAATGCATCCTGAGCGCAACGGGCGTATCTGGTACGGTCAATGCGCAGATCATCTCGAAGTCTCCCACGGTCTATGTTCCGGGCGAGGTCAAAGAGAACACCTCCGGCTTCCGCTATTCCAATCAGGTCAGCAGCACTGCAAACTGGAACTACGATCAGGCAGCCATGAAGCTGATGAACTTCGATACCACCAGCGACGTCACCAAAGCGGATGCTGTGGCTGGCGCGTCGGCTCTGGATGCTGACGCAAAGTCTGCCGTCCAGAACGGGCTGCCTTATATCGGCTATGGCTCACGCGCGTCGGTCGATGTTGTTCCGGGCGCAAAGCGCACCACTCTGAGCGGCGCAATGGACTGCCTGACTCCGGTCGTTTATCCGAACGAGAGCCTTGTCAATGCAAGCTACATTGCTGACAATGATGGCATCCTCTATGGCTACGGTCTGGGCTACTTCTCCGCTCTGCCGGAGACGGCGACCGTTCTGGTTCAGAGCGATCCGACCCGTACTCCGACGGAGGGCTTTATCCCGACCAACACCGAGCAGCGTGCAGCGGACTTCGCCGCTTACTGCAATGGCGGCGTACAGGGCTTTGCTTATACAGAGAATGGCATGGATGTTGTGCTCTTCGCAAACTCTCTGACAAACAAAGTCCAGCAGCGTGATGAATATGCTTACATCAGCAACTTCCTGTTCAGCTCTGTCCTCAGTGACGAGGCTTACACCACCGCAAATACCCATCCTGCTGAAGCCTATGTCCGCGGCATTATCGCCGATGTCGCTCATTGGGCAAGCAGCATTGCGTAAATACATCACAGCATAACACACCTGCGACCGTCCGGCTTCCCGCCGGACGGTTTTTATGATGCAAAAAACGCAGAGACGGAAGGATCCGGTCTCTGCGTTCTGCGTTAAGGTTCAGATGCTTTGTTTTGCGTGGATGGGCAAAAAGAGAAAAGACGCTCTTTTTAGTAGGCTACGCCCCAATAGACCATGGTCTTGGCAGGCTTGCCGCAGCAGGGGCAGACATCGCTCAGGTGCTCCTGCTCGAAGGGCATGCAGCGGCTGGACAAGCCAGCCTCTTCCTTCATCTTCATCTCGCACGCGAGGTCACCGCACCACATGGTCTTGATATAGCCGGTGTTGGCTTTTGCCAGCTCCTTGACCTCGTCCATCGTGGTGGCAGACCAGGTACGCTCCTCACGGTTCTTGAGGGCACGCTCATACAGATCCTTGCGGAGTGCTTCAAGCTGTGCGGGGATCGCGGTCTCCAGCTCGTCCAGAGAGACGAAGATCTTCTCGCGGGTATCACGGCGAACCAGAACGCACTGGTTCTTCTCGAGATCCTTCGGACCGATTTCAAGGCGCAGGGGCACACCCTTCATCTCCCACTGGGAGAACTTCCAGCCGGGGGCGTTGTCGCTGTCGTCCAGTTTGACACGGGCATACTTGGAGATCTTCTCTGCCAGCTCAGCAGCCTTTTCGGAGACGCCGGGCTTGTGGGCGGCGATGGGGACGACCACGACCTGAATGGGCGCGACTGCCGGAGGCAGGATAAGACCATCGTCATCGCCATGGGTCATAATGATCGCGCCGACCAGACGGGTAGATGCGCCCCAGCTCGTCTGATACGGGTGATGAAGCTGGTTGTCACGTCCGGTAAAGGTCACGTCATACGCCTTGCTGAACTTGTCGCCGAAATAATGGCTGGTGCCGCTCTGCAGAGCCTTGCCGTCCTTCATCATGGCTTCGATGGTGTAGGTGGCTTCTGCGCCCGCAAACTTCTCTTTGTCGGTCTTGCGACCCTTGACAACAGGGATGGCGAGGTCATCCTCACAGACGGAGGCGTAGCAGTTCAACTGCTGCTGGGTCTCTGCCTCTGCCTCAGCTGCCGTCTCGTGGATGGTATGACCCTCCTGCCACCAGAACTCACGGCTGCGCAGGAAGGGACGGGTGGTCTTTTCCCAGCGGACGACGCTGCACCACTGGTTGTACTTCATCGGCAGCTCACGGTAGCTGTGCAGAACGCGGGACCAGTGGTCGCAGAACATGGTCTCACTGGTGGGGCGGACTGCCAGACGCTCTTCCAGCTTGTCCGCACCGCCCATTGTGACCCACGCCACCTCCGGCGCGAAGCCATTGACCAGCTCGCCTTCTTTCTGCAGCAGGCTCTCGGGGATGAGAACGGGCATTGCCACATTCTCGTGACCGGTTGCCTTGAAACGCGCGTCCATGTCCTTCTGGATCAGCTCCCAGATGGCCTGTCCGTAGGGGCGCAGGATGATGAAGCCTTTGACACTGGAATACTCGACCAGCTCCGCCTTGACGCAGATGTCGGTATACCACTGTGCAAAGTTGTCTTCCTGACTGGTGATCGCCTGCACAAGCTTCTTGTTGTCTTTTGCCATTTTAATTTTATCCTCCTGAGGCCGTGCGCCAAACGATGGGATGTACATGCAGTACACTGCGTTCCGCACGAACCCATATTAAAAGCCCCGCTGCGGTCTTGCCGGATGCAAAACCGGAGTGCGGGGCTTCTTGCAATGTTGAAATCAGCCCTTCTGGTGGCTCTCCACAAAGTTTACCACATCACCCACAGTACGCAGGCTCTCGATGGCATCGTCCGGCACTTCAACGCCGAATTCGTCCTCCAGCGTCATGACCATATCGACGATGTCCAGACTATCAGCCTCGAAGTCGCTCATGATGTCGCTGTCCATCGTGATCTTGGAAGGGTCGATATCAAGCTGCTCCGCCAGCAGTGCGCGAATTTTCTCAAACGTATCCATTGTGAGGTCTCCTTTTTATGCTGTTACTTCAAAAGATCATGCCGCTGCCGGAGGGCGGTCCCTTGACCCTCCGCCCGAAAAGATGCCCCGGCGGTTCACCCGGCATGAGTTCCTTCCCTTTTTTTATATCCCAAGCATTGACGCTTGTCAAGCCCTGTTTTGTGTTCTACTCTGGTTCTGACGGGTTTTGAACGGAAAATTCGAGCAAAGACTGTTTTTTTGCTTGACAGATGCCCGAAAGATTCTTATGATAATAGCAGAAACGAGTTTTGGGAGACTGACTGATATGAAATTATCATTTACCAAAATGCACGGCTGTGCCAATGACTATATTTATCTGGACTGCCGGACGTACGGCGTGCCCGAAAATATCGACACACTTTCGGAAAAGCTTTCGCGGCGGCACTTCTCCATCGGCGCGGACGGCATCATCTGCATCTGCGCTCCGGTAACAGAGGGGGCAGATGGCAGGATGCGCATCTTTAACGCCGACGGCAGCGAGGGAAAAATGTGCGGCAACGGGATCCGTTGCGTCGCCCAATGGCTGCGGGAACGCGCGCCGGAATGCGCCGGAAAAGATGTCCTCCGCATTGACACCGAGAGCGGCGTCAAGACCCTGCGGTATCAGGAAAACAATTGCTGGCAGGTAGAGATGGGTACATACAGCACCCTTCCGGCGAAGCTTCCCGCTCTCAACATGGGGAACAGCCCTCTGGTGGATGTTCCGCTGGAAGTAGAGGGAAATCTCTGGCGGGTGACCTGTGTCAATGTCGGTAACCCCCATTGTGTCACGGTGGTGGATGATGTGAACAGTCTGAAGCTGGACGTCATTGGTCCGGGATTCGAGCATCACGCCAACTTTCCAGAGCGCATCAATACCGAATTCGTTGAGGTCGTTGACCCCACCCACCTGAAAATGCGGGTCTGGGAGCGCGGCAGCGGCGAGACATGGGCTTGCGGCACAGGCACCTGCGCTACCGTTTCTGCCATGACTGAGCTGGGTGTCTGCCCTCGTGGGGAAGAGATTCATGTTGCGCTGCGGGGCGGTGAGCTTGTTATCCGCATCCTGCCCGAAAACAACATCCTTATGACCGGTCCTGCTGAGACGGTGTGTGAAGGTGTTACTGAAGTTTGAAAGAGAGGGAAAGTTACTATGAAGATGAACAAACACTACAACGAGCTGAAAGCCAGCTACCTGTTCGTGGACATCGCCCACAAGGTCGCCGCTTATCAGGAGGCGCACCCCGAGAAGGAGATCATCCGTCTGGGCATTGGCGATGTGACCCAGCCTCTGGCGAAATGCGTCGTGGACGCAATGCACGTCGCTGTCGATGAGATGGGGACCAAAGAGGGCTTCCATGGCTATGGTCCGGAGCAGGGCTATCCCTTCCTGAAGCAGGCGATTCAGGGCTACTATGCTTCCCGCAATACGGTTATCGCCGAGGATGAGATCTTCATCTCCGACGGCGCAAAGAGCGACCTCGCCAACGTGCTGGGTCTGTTCGACGTGGACAACACCGTTCTCGTTCCGGATCCTGTTTACCCGACCTATGTGGACGATAACGTGACCGATGGACGCAAGATCAGCTACGGTCGCACCGGTCAGGAAAACGGTTTCCTTGGTATGCCGGATGAGAATGTCAAAGCGGATATCATCTATATTTGCAGCCCCAACAACCCCACCGGTGCGGCTTACACCCGTGACCAGCTGAAAGAGTGGGTCGCTTACGCAAAAAAGAACAACGCTGTCATCCTGTATGACGCCGCATACGAGTGCTTCATCTCGGACGAGAACCTCGCCCGCAGCATCTTCGAGATCGAGGGTGCGCGTGAGTGCGCCATTGAGATCTGCTCCTTCTCCAAGATCGCAGGCTTCACGGGGACGCGCTGCGGTTACACCATCGTCCCGAAGGAGCTGGAGCGCGACGGCATGAACCTGAACAAGCTCTGGCTGCGCCGTCAGACCACCAAATTTAACGGCGTGCCCTATGTCGTCCAGCGTGCGGCGGCTGCGGTCTTTACCGAGAGCGGCATGAAGGAGATCCAGCAGAATCTCGACTACTACCGCCAGAACGCAAAGGTCATCGCCGATGCTCTGGACGAGTGCGGCGTCTGGTACTGCGGTGGCAAGAACAGCCCCTATATCTGGCTGCGCTGCCCCGGCAATATGAAGAGCTGGGAGTTCTTCGACTGGCTGCTGAACACCTGTGGGGTTGTCGGCACGCCGGGCGTTGGCTTCGGTGAATGCGGCGAGGGCTACTTCCGCCTGACTGCTTTCGGTGATGCCGAAAAGACCAAGCTGGCCGCGGAGCGCATCAAGGCTGCGATCAAGGTTCTGTAAGAAATAAAATTTATTGCGAAACGACAAAAAGCGTGGTTCTTCGATGATTTTCACCGAGAACCACGCTTTTGTGCTGCTATCTGAGGTTAAAATGTGCTGACGAGACGCTTGCCGGTCTCTGCACCGCTGGCATACTGGGTCGTCCGGCTGACCTGATTGTCCAGCGGTTTGCCTGCGGCATAGAGCTGCAAATTGTGAACGAAGATGTCCGCAATGTTTTCCAGCGTTTTGGGCAGGCTGAATTTACCGGAGACATGCGGGGTGATGATGACGTTCGGCTCAGTCCAGAGCGGGTGGTCGGAGGGAAGAGGTTCGGGAGCGGTCACGTCCAGACCTGCGCCGAAGAGATGTCCGCTGTGGATGGACTCATACAGTGCGTTGCTGTCCACCGACGAGCCGCGTCCGACATTGAGCAGGATCGCGCCCTTCTTGCACCGGGCCAGACGCTCGGCGTTGAACAGGTTCTCCGTCTCGGGCGTTCCGGGCAGGCTCAGGGCGATGAGGTCAGCCTCGGGAAGCTCCTTGTCGAGATCATCCTGAGCCACTACCCGCAGACAGTAGTCGGGGCAGGGGGTATCTGGATGAACGGTGCGCCGCACGCCGACGACCTCCGCACCCAGCGCATGAGCACGGCGGGCAAAGTTTGAGCCGATGTCGCCCATGCCGACACAGAGCACTCGTGCCCCATAAATGCTCAGGACAGAGTGCCCGGTGGGCGACCAGCGATGTTTGTTCTGGCGGTCACGGTAGAGGAAAAGATCTTTTTGCAGACCCAGCCACATGCCCAGCATCCATTCGCTGATGGACAAACCATATGCGCCTGTGGCATTGGTCACGATGCAGTGCTCGGGCAGGACGCCGGGCTTGAGGTAGTCGTTCGGACCTGCCGCGTTGGACTGAAACCACTCCACATGGTCGTTCTTGGAGATGAGGGGGACAGGGACATTACCAAGGACCAGGTCTGCCCAGACCGCATCGGTCTCCGTGACGGTGTTCGCGGTGGTGAACCGGAACTCCGACTGGGGTGCAGCCGCCACCATTGCATCCCGCTGTGCCGCCGTGGTCGGCAGACAAACCAGAATTTTTTTGCGCAGTGCTTCTGACATGATAAGAAAACTCCTTTCCAGAAAAAATGCTCTTTTTAAATAGTATCATAAAGCCCTTGAAATGTAAAATGCGATTTCGGCATGGAGGAAGACGCGCATTTAATAATAAAGAGAGTTAAGGATGATAAAAATTTTTTTGAAAAATCTTGACAAGAAAGAAACTTTTATGATAAAAATAAAGTAAGAAACTTACATTTCTGGTATATGATCTCGGCTGCTGTGCGGAAAAATCAAGTCTTATGATGAAAAAACGCGGCTGAGCTTATTTTTTGCGGTGGATGCCGCAGGAAATCTTCGTTGTAGGGAGATGAAAGATAATGTTGACAAAAGGATATCAAACCAATACGGACGCATATCGTGCTGTGGCACAGCGGCTTTCTGAATGCGGACGAGCGGCAGTTGTCCATCCTACAGGAACAGACAAGTGTGAGATTGGATGGAAACTTTTGGAAGAACACCCGAATGAGGTGGTGCTCTGGCTTGTGCCGGACGAATATCGTCTGCGTCTGCGCCAGTATGAGACGGAGCATCGTCTGCCCGCAAACGCAAAGCTGTACTCCTGTGAGGATATGCTCAAGGCGACTCCGGAGGAATGGGTGCGGATGGCGGAGCTTCGTCCTTCCTATCTGATTCTGGACGCTTATCAGGAAATCGGTGCGGACTGCTGGAACAGAAGCGTTGTTCGTCTGCTCGGCTTTTGCCCGCAGGTAAAGATCCTTGGTCTGAGCGAGGGGGGGATTCCAGATAAGCCCTGTCTGAGCGCAGAGGAGATGTTCCGGGGCGCAATTGTTTCAGAATACGGCATGGAGGAAGCAATGGCGACGAATGCGCTGCCTGTGCCCAATCCGTTTGCGACTTTGTTCTGGTCGAGTCAGGATGTTCTTGCCGAGATGCGTGCGCGGGTGAAGAATCTGCACAGCCCCGGTCGGCCGGATCCCAACGAGGTGCTTTATACAAACCTGAGCTATGCCGTGAACAGTGCGGAACGGGAAGCGATGAAGCTTCTGCACAGCATGGCGGTCTCGAACGGCCGATTCTTTGTCCTGAGCGAAAACACCGAATGGACCGAAAAGTGCCTGCCCCGTCTTGAGGAGATGTTCACACACGATGGAAAGAAGCCCCATCTTTATTGTGTGGGTGACCGTTCCCTTATTGCCAGCCGTGCGCTGGCTGAGTTCCGAGCGGATGACACGGATGCTGTCCGGATGCTGGTCTATCAGAACGCTCCGGATGCCCAGCTTCGGATCGAGGGTCTGGATGGACTGATCCTCCTGCGACAGAGTGCTAAGCCGGAGGTGTTCCGCCAGATGTGCAGCAGAGGAATCGCTGCCAGCGGAAAGTCGCTCAAGGTCGTTGATTTCGCTACCTCCTTTGAGGGCGTGATGGCGATGATGTCCGTCCGCCGTGAGTATGAGGACGTCACGCGCAGACAGGGCAAAGCACCGGATGAGTTCCGTCTTCTGGATCCGCTTCGTCAGGCAGTTACCTGCTTCCGTAAGCTGAAAAAAGGTCTGGAAAACCGCTGGGAGGAGTATTACACCGCTGCCAAGATCTGTGCCGGAAACGAGGGATTGGATATCCCACGCAACTACGTCACAGAGGATGGTCTTGCGCTGGGACGCTGGCTGGAAGTTCAGCGTCAGGTGCGTGCCGGACGCCGTGTCGGACGGCTGACCGAGGAGCAGATCGCCCGCCTTGACAAGCTGGGCATAGTCTGGAAACAGCGTCTGGCTCTTGCTTGGGAGAGGGGCTGTGCCTCTGCCCAGAAGTATCGCGATACTTACGGTGATCTTCTGGTTCCGGTGCGCTACCATGACAAGAGCGGGTTTGCCCTCGGTGAGTGGATCGTCTACAACCGCCAGCGGTATCTGAACGGCAGTCTGGATCCGCAGCGCATCGAGCGGCTGCAATCGCTGGGCATGGTCTGGGACACAGGCAGTGCCCTTTGGGAGCAGAGCTATGCTGTTGCCGCCCGCTACTATCTGGAGCACGGGGATCTGGAGATCCCTGTCAAGTATGTCACTGAGGATGGCATGGCTCTGGGCATCTGGCTGGGCGGACAGCGTGCTGCCTATAAAAACAAGGAGCTGACGGACGATCAGATCGCCCGACTTGAGGCGATCGGCGTTGACTGGACGAACCGGAACGAACGGAAGTGGAATCAGGCATATGAAGCTGCCAAGCGGTACTATGCCGAGCATGGGAACCTTGATGTTCCGGCAGAATATACAGATGAGAACGGTGTGCTGCTGGGCAAGTGGATCTGCCGCCAGAGGTACGCATTCCAGAATCCGGAGCGGAGCAGTGCCCGCATCACCCCGGAGCGCAAGCGTCTGCTGGACGAGCTGGGGATGACGTGGAGTCATGGTAATTCGTGGGAATACCGCTTTGAGCTGGTGGAGCAATATAAAAAAGAGCACAACGGCGAGTCGGTCCCCAGCGTTTACAAAAGCGAAGAGGGCATCTGGCTGGGAAGCTGGGTCTCCCGCCAGAAGCTGCGTCTCAAGCAGAACGACCCTACCCTCACGCCGGAGCAGGCCAAACGGTTGAAAGCTCTGCTGAAAAACGAGCTAAACCGGAACAGTGACCCACAGCCTGTTCAGCGGTGTCAGGTGAGAGACCAGAACTGGCAGCGGAATTATCGCCGCGCCAAGGTCTATTATAAAAAGAATGGAGATCTTCTGGTTCCTGCCAGCTACACGGACGAGACCGGTTTCCGGCTGGGCGTTTGGGTATCCAATCTGCGTGCCGCGCGCAAGACCCGCCCTGAGTCGTTTCAGGTCACGCCGGAGCATATCGCTCTGCTGGACGCCATCGGCATGGAGTGGGACGCACGTGAAGCAAAATGGCTCTGCGCTCTCCGTTCTGCGAAGGAATACCGTGACCGTAAGGGCGATCTGAGGATTCCGGTCAATTATAAGACGGAAGAAGGTTTCTGTCTGGGCGATTGGATCCGCCGGATGCGGGAGAGCTACGCCGCACATGACCCCAAGCTGACTCCCGACCGGGTCAAAAAGCTGAACGAGCTGGATATGGTCTGGGAGCTGGATCTGCGGAAGGGCGATCATTGAATGCGATAACAGGCGAAAACCTTGGAGATCGAGCAGATTTCACAAGAAGAATGACTTGATTTTGTGAATGATGCAGAAAAAAGTGGAAGCT
>CAVEGP010000041.1:0-18641 GCA_963615155.1 Bacteroides uniformis
CGCCCATATTGATCAATTCCTGAGCCTGTGCCTCAGTCGGAATAACGACATTGACCTTCCGCTTATCAGAACCAAAACGGTCCCGAGTCGGATCACCACTAAAGTTAGTGTCAAAGATAAAACGGGTATCATCAATATTAACTTTCTGACGTTTGTTGTACATTTTAATAAATTCTCCTTCTTAATTCATCTTATATGTTACGTGAGGTCAAACGCACCCCTTACCTCACTTCGTAGTTTCTTGCCGCTTCATCCTGAATATCACTCCACGGCATATCGGGTTTCTGCCAAGGTGGTTCTCCCGAGTCGTCAGCTACGAACCACTCGAAATCGCCATACTTTGATATTTCCTCAACCGCGGCATCTACTTCTTTATTGAAGTACTCCTTGTCAATATCCTCTTCCATGTGAAGGGAGTACACGGATTCGCTTTCGAGCCACCTGTACCCCAAAGAGCCGGTCACAGCAGAATACTTCTTTTCGCCAGCATCAGTTACGCCTGCGTCTCGGACAAGCGCAGCACCGCCGCAGCCTTTCTTGATTGGGCAGAACTGACCGACTCGTCCGACAAACACGTAATTGTGCGCACCTTCAGGAAGATTTTCGTTCTTATCGAGATAGATTGCGCCTTTGGAGACCGTCTTCGTTTCACAGAGGTCCGCAAACTGAATAGGCTCTTTCGAGAAAAGTGTCTTGAATGTGTACGGAATCTGGAATTGAGTTCCGGTGGCAGTCCATTTTCCGCCTTCACTTTCATTCTTTTCAGGAATATACCCGTACTGCTTCTTTGCGAAATCCGCATCAAGGTACTTAGCAATGTAGACTGCATTGTTCACGAGGCACATCTTCTCATATGTAGCTTCGTGCTCGAAGGTATACCCGTACTTTTCAGCGAATTTCATACAGAAATCAATAATCTCTGGAGTTGCCTCGGGAATCTTGATCGAATCTGTCTTGATATGCGCTACCGTAAATCCGCGCCGCTGCACCTCATCCTGAAGAGCTCGCATAAATAAAGCCCCTCGAAGTGCAACGATGTTGTTGACGTTCTTGGGGTTTCGGAACGGATTATCGAAGGTCGCCGAGGTCAGACCGTAGACCGAATTGATTGCGATTTTCAGAGCCTGCGCCAATGCTTTTGCCTGTGCGGGGTCATCCAGATACTTAGCCAGTTTCCCACCAAAGAGCTTTTTCGCCTTCTCGTACTCTCCATGTTTGACATAGATTCGCACATCCATCAGGTCGTTGAAGTTTTTGGTGTATTCGCCGAAGTAGTTCAATGCAACTGCCGAATGCGGATGCAGAGAGGCAACGTCCAGAAGCGCAACATTCCAGTACATACCAGGCTCAGCATAGACATAGCCGCCCATACCAAGATCAGTACCACGGAACATATTGTGCATCCGGCCATCCTCACCGAGCACCCACTCATAACCGGGAAAAGCGTTGATGATGTTCTTGTCGGTCAGAATATCAGGATCAACTTCCACTACGGAATCAGACTTACCCGTAGCCAAATCGGTATAGACCAGCTGAGGGTGCTTTTCCTTGCCGAAAATGATACGGGTGGTCAGACTGTTAGTCGTATCGTTGACGGTCATGCCAGCAACATCTGCCAGAATCTCACGTGCAACAAAGTCTGCCTTACGGTCTTTGGAATTGAACACTGCTTCCGTGGCGATAACATCGTTGTCACAGTATTCTGCAACCTGCTCCCACTTCTCTTCTGGCACCGGCTGGTTCCAAGGCAAGCCAAGCTCCTGATGGTGAATGCCCAGCTCGATCTCAAACTTCTTCAAGCTCTATTTCTTGGAAGAAAAGTCATAAATATCCGTATAGGACAGATTGTATGCCTCGCCAAAGAAGCCTGCATGGTCGTTGATAATGCGGTTCGACAGCGCATACAGCTGTTCTGTATTCCAGCCGAGCATGCAGGCCCAGAGCATGTGGTTATCGTATTTACGGTTGTTAAAGCCAATCAGACGATATTGTGTTAGTTTTTCGATATCCGTTGCGCTGGGGTTAATTAACCGAGTTACCGGTTTATCATCGCCAGCGAACTTCCAGTCGACCAAGAAGAGATTTGGGAACACCTCGCAGTCGAAAAATACGATGGGGGCTTTCTCATCTGCATCGACCTGAGATGTTGCACCATCCTTCGACTTAAAGTGCATCTTTGCTGTGATCTTCAGACAGGTATCGGCCTGATTCGTACTGTTCACGGCAAAAGCCAAGATTGCATTGCGCATATCGTCAACGTTATAAGGAACCCCGCTCTCATAGGCTTCATCCATAATATGAGCGATGAAATTGATGTTGGATGTTGTGTCCGGATGTACCTCTTTTGCCAAAGCTTTTTTGATAAGGATTCTGAGATGCTTCTCGTTCTGGATCTGTTTTGCATTCACCATTTTTATATCCCCCTTCAATGGCAAGCCGCTGCTGATTTTGTTGATTGGAATATCATTACACTTTGATAGTTTTCGTCGTAGAGACGACAACCCCGTGTACACCTTTACTTCGATGTGCTCATCATAACCTAGAATAGAATTTGAAGGCCAAAAATCAGATAATTTTGCTTAAAGGACTGTGTTTTCGATACATTTCAGCAAGGTCGTCTTGGTTCACGTCAAGATAGGCTTGCTCAGTCACGGTGACACTACTATGCCCCAGCAGACGGCTGAGGGTATAGATGTCCCCTCCGCTCATAAGAAAACGCTTCGCAAAATTGTTACGGAACACATGAGGGTGAATATCTTTTAGTCCAATACGCTGTGCATACTTACGGACATTCTTTTCAAAATTACTTACTTCAAGGAATTTACCTTTATTCGTGCAGAACAGAAAATCACTATCACGGTAACGGTCTTTGTACTTTATCCAGCGCTGAAGCTGTGTTGCCATCTTGTCCGAGAAAAACACGTGCCGCCCTTTCTTACCCTTCGTGTTCTCAGCTGGAAGGTAAATATAACGCTTCGGGAGGTTTACGTCTGTCACTTGAATCATCAGGCACTCGTTGATTCGCATACCCGTATCGAGTAATAGCTGGATGATGATGTAATCCCGATACTCGCTAAAGTTAGCCGTGTTCATATTCCGCAGCAGCTTGCGGAAGTCCTCATCCGACACAAACTCAAGCGGACGACGTTCCACCTTGATATAGTCCTTGCGCTTGATGGGTGAACGCAAAATCAGACCTTCTTCCACGCACCAGCCAAAGAAGGCGCTCATGTTCCGCAGATAGTTGTTGATCGTCACATCCGACACTTTCTTCCCGAAGTCCATCCGCCGTTCCTGATAGTTTCCACTATTCGGGTTGCTCGTGACCGTGTACTTTCCACGTTCCTTTATCTGTTTCACATAGTCCTGAATGACTGCGTGGGTAATTTTCTCGGTCTGCGTGATTCCCTGCTCGTCCAGCCATAGTGCGAGAAGTCGCAGGGTTTGCTCATAGCTTCCAATCGTCTTTGTGGCCAATCCCTTGTTCTCACAGTATTCAATGAACATCTCAACATCACGTACAAACATAAAACAAAAACCTCCCATACTCATCGGATGCTACACCCAATAAATACAGGAGATTTATTGCCTTGAATTTAAACTATTTATCGGCCTGATTCCATACGTCCATACCTATTTCCACTATGTTTATCGGCATAGCAATCCAAATATGGAAGTAAGTGGAAATTTATATATCGCTTACAAACGAAATATTTTCACACAGCCCTCTGCCGTTTATCCAGCCGCATCTTGTCAGCGACCATTGCGATGAACTCCGAGTTTGTGGGCTTTCCGCGCAGACTATGGATGGTATAACCGAAGTAGCGATTGAGGACTTCGACATCGCCTCTGTCCCATGCGACCTCGATGGCATGACGAATGGCACGTTCCACACGACTGGCTGTCGTGCTATTTCGCTTGGCAATTTCCGGATAAAGCCGCTTCGTCACTGCATTGATGTAATCCGGCTCGTTCATCGTGAGCAGGATGGCATCCCGTAAGAACTGATAGCCCTTGATGTGAGCGGGTACGCCAAGCTGATGCAGGATCTCGGTCACATTCAACTCGTCGCTGTCAACGCTGGTATGAAGAATATGACGTTCCTGCCCAAGAGCCGCTTTCAGCACTCGGCTAGCCAGCACGCTTTCGTCGAACGGTTTTACAAAGTAGTAAGCAAAGCCTTCCTCGAGAAGCTCCTGTACCATCTCTTCGCTCTGGAATGCACCCGTCACAAAGAATGTCGTGCGCTGATCGCTGGCCTCATTGTATTTCTGCTTGACCGCCAGTGCGTCCAGCCCCGGCATGAACGCGTCCAGCAAAACAACATGCGGACGCACCTTCAGCATCTTTTGCAGAACTTTGGTTCCGTCTTTTTCGACGATCGTCACTGAGACGCCCTTTTGCTCCAGTGCATCGCAGCAAGCTGCCGAAATCTCCGCACTGGTATCCGACATCAAAAATCTTACTTTGTCCATCGTAGTATCCTCCAATATGTGCAGTTCCCTTAGCGCTTTGAATTTTACCATATTTTTCCATAAAGTTCAATGGTTCTTTTTGCAGCTTTATGACTAGTTTTGTCGAAGGCTTCCTCTTTCGGTTTCTTTGTGCACAAATTTGCAGTACAAACGTTGTTTTTTCTTCGTTACTCTTTGAGCTTTACCAAATCTCAGTTAAATTCACGACTTCAGCTTTCGTTCGCCACCATTTCTGCCTGTTCCAGCATGGTCTGCGCAAAAATGCCATAGCCTCGGGTCGGATCGTTGACAAGCACATGTGTCACTGCGCCAACCAGCCGTCCATTCTGCACAATAGGACTGCCGCTCATCCCCTGCACGATCCCTCCCGTCTGCGCCAGAAGCCTCTGATCCGTTACACGAATCACCATGTTTCGACGTGAATCGGAATCGCTGATTTTTTCAAGGATCACTCGATAGGAACAAGGTGTTTCGCCTGAAACCGTTGTCCAGATCTCTGCCTCGCCCGTCTGCACCTCCTGCGCAAAGGCAACTTCCATTTTTTCACCCGAAAATTGGGTACGCATAACACCGTAGACTCCATTTTCGCTGTTGATACAGATCCTTCCGATCGCAGGTGAGCTGAGGAATCGTCCCTTCAGTTCGCCCGGGCTGCCTACTGTCCCTTTGCTGCACCCAGTAATTGCGCACCGGACGATCTCACCGCTTCGCAACGCAATGCTTTCTCCTGTGTCGCTGTCGCTGATGGGATGTCCCAGCCCTGCGAACACCCTGCGCTTCTCATCTGCAAAGGTCAATGTTCCAACACCCGCCGAGGAATCCCGCACCCACATTCCGGCTCTCCACTGTTTGGTCGCTGTATCCCAGACTGCGGTCAAGGTCGTGAGAAGCTGCTCTCCGTCTCGGACATACACTACCTCGACAGCTTGTCCCTGTGCAGCATCCAGTGCGGCCTTGACTTCCTCATTATTTTCCGTCTGCATCTCTCCAATGCAGATGACCCTATCCCCCATCCGCAAACCCGCTTCCTTTGCAGGGCTTACCATACTGCCGTTCTGCTCAACGGTGGACAAGCCCACGATCAGCGCGCCATCCGAAAACATTTTTACACCGAACGGCATCCCGCAGACCGTCACTTCCGTTCGTTCTGTAACGATCGCGCGAATGCTTTTTACTGGAAACCAGCCACCCAGCGCAAGCGTCGTCTGGTAGTTTCCGACGGCACGGGTACTGGAAACATTCCGACTTTTTCCCGGAAGCTCGATTTCCAGTGGCCTGATCCATGAAAAACGTGGAAGCTCGACAGCTTGTCCTTGCACAAGATAAATTTTTTCCGGCAAACAGCGATACAGCCACCCGAGAGCCGCCACTGCCGCCACAAGCAGATAAACTGCCACCATCTGCACCCGACGTTTCCACGCTGTCGCTTTGTTCCGCCGCATCCCATGCCATCTCCTTTGTCTGTTTGGACGTAGTATGCGCAGATTCCCGTAAATTTATCATTCATAACGATCTTGACTCTCCGGCAAAAAATTGGTATACTTAATTAGTTCTATGATATCTGCGGGAGTGGCGGAATGGCAGACGCGCTGGTTTTAGGCACCAGTTCCAACGGAGTGAGGGTTCGATCCCCTTCTCCCGCACTAAAAGCGTCCTGTACGAACTTTTACCCTTCTAAGGTGGTAATTCGGACGTTTGGGCGCACATTTGTTTTGTATTGTGACCTTGCTGTTCACTAAGGACAACAGAAAGAATCCCTTGGCTTTTCCACATTATGTGGTGGCCAAGGGATTCTTTTTCGTTTCACTTTTCCGTATTCTGGTATAACAAACGAAAAGATTATTTCTCGGATGATTACCGACCAGCAGCAGGACTATCCAAGCTGATTAAATTTTACAATACCATCCGATAAACAAAAAAGTCCCCCTCCACTTTGCCTACACATACCCTGCGAGATTTGCAGGGCTTCGACAAAGCAGAGGGGATTTTGACATTAAGATTTACTGTTGTGCGTTGTTGAACAGAGCAAATGCGCGGTAAGCCATGTACAGGTCATTCTTATGGATGACCTCGAACGGAGAGTGCATGGACAGCACCGGAACACCGATATCAATGACGGGGATGCCGCGGTTGGCGACATATTTGGCAATGGTGCCACCGCCGCCCAGATCCAGACGACCCAGCTCACCGATCTGCCATGCGACATTGCTTTCGTCCAGCATACGGGTGACATAGCCGACCAGCTCTGCGGAAGCATCGTTGGCTGCGCCCTTGCCACGGCTGCCCGTGTACTTGAACAGCGCAATACCACGTCCTGCATACGTGCCGTTCATCGGCTCGAATGCAGATGCCCAGGACGGATCATAAGCTGCGGTAACGTCAGCGGACAGGCAGACGCTGTTCTGGAATGCGATGATATCGTCCTGACCCGCGGTGCGGCAGAGCTGCTGCATAAAGTGGAACACATACATGCTCTGCATACCGGTCACGCCGTCCGAACCGATCTCTTCCTTATCGGTCAGAACACAAACGGTGGTGAAGGCAGGATTCTTCGTCTCGATCTCAGCCACCAGTGCGGGGTATGCGTCAACACGGTCATCATGACCGTAGCCGCCGACCATCGAGCGGTCAAAGCCGACATCACGAGCCTTATGTGCCGGAACGATCTCGATCTCTGCGCGGGTGAAATCCCTTTCCGTGATGCCATACTTCTCGTTGAGCAGGATCATTGTGTTCAGCTTGACCGCTTCCTTGACATTTGCATCGTCAACAGCGTCCGAACCAATGAGGATGTTCAGTTCTTCCGCCTTCAGACCCTCGCTCAGCTTACGCTCATTCTGTTCTGCGCCCAGATGCGGCAGCAGATCCGTGATGCAGAAAACAGGGTCGCTTTCGTCCTCACCAACATTGACCGAAACGGTCGTGCCATCGGCACGGGAGAACACGCCGTGGATCGCCAGCGGCATGGTGCCCCACTGATACTTGCGGATGCCGCCGTAATAGTGGGTCTTGAAGTAGCTCAGATGGTCGGACTCATACAGCGGAGTCGGACGCAGATCAAGGCGAGGGCTGTCGGTGTGCGCGATGACGAGGTGGAAGCCCTCCTCAAAGCTGCGTGTACCGATGGTAGCTGCCACGACTGCTTTATTCAACTGAATGAAATAGATCTTGTCACCGGGCTTATAGATTTTTTTCGGGTCAAACAGCTCATAGCCAGCATCCTTGAGCATCTTTTCGCTTTCGGCTGCCACTTCACGCTCAGTTTTACCAGCGTCGAGGAACTTCTTATAGCCCTCGGCGAAGTCATGGGCTGCCTGCTTTACAGAGGCATCCTTGTCGCCTGCATATGCGGGCGTAAAGAGCAGCTTATCGGCCAACTGCTGAACCGGAGTTTTTTCTGCCATGGATTTTTCTGCCTTTCATATTTCTTTTTTGTTATTTTAAACCGGACGATTTGTTTTTTCACGAACTCTCGTCGGTTTATTCAACATCATTGATCTGCGTACAGGCTGGTGTAAACACTGTAGCAGGCTTGGATCTTCTCCACATAATGGTGCATCTGGCTATATGGAAAGCCCTTTAGAACAACGCCGTCATCTGAATGTTCCTCCTGCCGGAGCAGGTCGTCCACCGTTCCCCACCCGCTGTGATATGCGGCTGCGGCGGTGGCGATATCACCATTGTACCGCACCATACACAAATGGAGATAATAGCATCCAAACCGAATGCTCACTGCCGGATCATACAGATCGTCAAATGTCAGATCCTCGGCGTCCGTCATTTTACCACGGATCCAGAGGAAGGTTTCCTCTGTCATCTGGGTCAACCCTCTCGCCCCGACATTTGAGGTTGCGCTCGGGTCAAAGCCGCTTTCCGTCCGGATAAAGGCATCAACAAGAAGAGGATCAAGGTCGTATTCATTCGCCCAAAATTCCACTTCAGACTGATATTTTCGCGGGTAGAACTGCCGCTCGACGGTCTTTCGCACCGGTTGCAGCATAAGCAATGCCACCAGCACCAGAAACGCAGCCACAAGACCACGCATCAGTTTTTTCAACGGAATGTCACATCCCGCCTTTCTGCTTTGAGTAGGAGCAAAGCTCCCGATAAAGTGCTTCTGTCCGTGCCGTCAGGGTGTCAATATCGGCATCGTTGCGAAGAATGTAGTCGGCTTTTTCCGTCAGGACCGTCTCGGGCGTCTGGACGCTCAGCCGACGCTCAGCCATCTCCGGCGTGATCTGATCCCGCGCCGCAATACGAGCGACACTTGTTTCAACGGGAGCTATCACGACCAGAAGCCGATCACATTCCGCATCGGCTGCCGTCCCAACGATGACCGCGCCATCCAGAAGAAAGAGCTCCGCGCCGTCCTCTTCCGCTTTTTTCTTTGCGGCGCGGATACGGGCGATGATCTCCGGATGCGTGATGCTATCCAGCAGATTCTTTCCCTCTCGGGTCGCAAAGGCACGGTCTGCGAGAAGCCGACGGTTCAGCGTGCCGTCCGAATTCAGAATATCTGACCCGAACTGTCCCGCCAGCTTCGGCAACAGGGGCGAATCCGGAAGCAGGATATCCCGGGAGATCTGATCCGCATCTGCCAGCGGCACGCCATGGCGGGCAAAAACAGCCGTCACCGTCGATTTCCCGCAGCCGCTCCGTCCGGTGATCCCCAGCGTCATCATAGCGAAATCACCCGAAACGCAGCCGCACGGATCAGACGGTTATAGACCGCCATCGACAAGCCGTCCTTCTGGGGGCAGCGGGCATAGACCACGCCGTCGCCCTGCTCATCCAGCGCACGCAGGCAGCGAAAGATATGCTTTGCCTGATCTGTGCCGTCCCCTTCCCGTCCATACTCGACGCAGGGATATCCCAGCTTTTCTGCCTCTCCCGTGAAGCAGAGACAGCTGGGGTCCTGGTCGGCGTGCGCATCCACATACGCCTTGAACTGCTCGAAGCTGCCCTCCAGCAGAGTGACATCCGCCTTCGGCGCATAGTGCTTGTACTTCATACCCGGGCTGCGGACGACCGCGCCCTCCGGCAGCTTTTCGAGGATAGCTTTCGACACCTCGACCTCCTCGCCCAGCGCACGCTCCAGATCCTCCAGCGTGATATGACCTGGACGAAACAGAGTAGGCTTGTCGCCCACGACCGACACGACCGTGGATTCTACCCCGACAGCACAATCACCGCCGTCCAGTATCAGGGGCAGACGGCCATTCATATCGGTATAAACATCCTGCGCATTGGTGGGACTGGGCTTGCCGGAGAGATTCGCAGACGGTGCGGCAAACGCACAGCCGCTCTTCTCGATGACTGCCCGCGCGACCGGATGACTGGGCATCCGGATACCGACGGTATCCAGACCCGCACAGCACTCGGCAGCGACCTCTGCGCCGCGCGGCATAATGATCGTCAACGGACCGGGACAGAAAGCCGCCATCAACAGCTGCGCACGCTCAGGCACTTCGCTGACAAGACCGTGCAGCATTTCCGGTCCAGTCACATGGACGATCAGAGGATTATCCTGCGGTCGCCCCTTTGCCTTGAAGATCTTCGCAACCGCTTCTCCATTGCGGGCGTCCGCAGCAATGCCGTAGACCGTCTCCGTCGGCAAGGCAACGATCTCTCCCTGACGAAGAAGCTCGGCTGCATGGGCGATCCCCGCCTCATCCGCCGGTTGCATTTCAGTTTTTATTTCCATACGTTTTATCGCTCTTTTCTTCTGCAAAGCATTTTTTCTTTACAGTGATTTTCTGTGCTGCATCAAACAGTTTGCGCATTGAGTTTTTTTAGTTTTTCCGCCTGTTCATGGGTTGCCAGAGCGTCAATGATCTCATCGAGATTCCCATCCATGATTTTATCCAGATTGTGGACCGTCAGACTGATCCGGTGATCGGTGCAGCGATCCTGCGGGAAATTATACGTCCGTATTTTCTCGCTCCGGTCACCTGTTCCCACCTGTCCTTGTCGGTTGGCATTGATGGCATCCTGCTGCTCCTTCTGCTTCTGTGCCAGCAGACGGCTTCTCAGAATTTCCAGAGCCTTATCTTTGTTCTGGAACTGACTGCGTTCGTTCTGGCACTCAACGACCATTCCAGTGGGAATGTGCGTCACACGGATGGCACTGGATGTTTTGTTGATGTGCTGTCCGCCTGCGCCCGATGAACGGAAAGTATCAATGCGCAGATCCTTCATGTCCAACGCAAAGTCAACTTCTTCTGCCTGCGGCATCACTGCGACGGTCGCCGTCGAGGTGTGGATGCGTCCCTGTGTTTCCGTTTCCGGCACACGCTGCACCCGATGAACACCGCTCTCATACTTGAGACGGTTATACGCACCGCTGCCGTTCACTGCGAAGATTGCTTCCTTCACGCCGCCAAGCTCTGTTTCGTTGAGGTTGAGCACTTCCAGCTCCCAGCCCTTGCTCTGAGCATACATGGTGTACATCCGCATCAGGCTATGGGCAAACAGAGCCGCTTCCTCACCGCCTGCGCCGCCGCGGATCTCGACAATGACATCCTTGCCATCGTTCACATCTTTGGGCAGGAGCAAAATTTTGAGATTATTTTCCAGTTCTGCCACATCCTGACTTTTTTCGCTGATCTCCTGCTGTACCATTTCCTTGAAGTCCGCATCGAGAGCCTCACCCTCGAGCAGGGTCTTCGCCTGCGCAAGATGATCCTGCGCTGTCACCAACGCCTGATACGCCTGTACTACAGGCTCGACCTCGTGGTACTCCTGCATCAGACGACGGAATTGTGCGGGGTCTGCGGCTGTTTCCGGCTGATTGAGCCGCATCGACAGTTCTTCAAACCGACGGCAGACCGCCTCCATCTGGGAAAGCAATTTTGACATAAACAGGCAGTTCTCCTTACAACAGTTTCCGGATGCCGAAGCGTGTGATCAGACCGCATCGGGCTTAATGACTTTTTTGATGTTCTTTTCGATTTTGGCACGGGGCAGCATGATCTCACGACCGCAGCCTGTGCAGCGGATCTTGAAATCCATTCCGACGCGCAGCACCTCGAAGCTGGACGCTCCGCAGGGATGCTGTTTACGGGTCTGGATGGTATCTCCCACTGCGATTTCCATAAGCGTTGCCTCCCTCCTGCCTGTATGGTACAGGCTATGTGCACCCAACGAACGGTGCATACAGATATAGTATAATCCAAACTCGTGCAAAATGCAAATATCTGCCGACCGCTGCGCATATTGTTTTACCAGCCGGTCGCAGGCAAATCACAAGAGAAAGAGGAATGAAAGATGATGCAAACATTTCGTACCGAAGGCAATTACCGCAGCGCAAGCCGTCTGTCGGCGGCAGAGTTGCACACCGCGATGGCAAACCGTGAAATTTTGCAGACGACCGCCCTCGCGTTCGATACCCAGCGTCAGCTCCGGTTTGAGTTGGGCGGCGTGAAGGCTGTAATGCCCTTTGCGCAGTGCGCAGACGGAGCAGAGCTTGGAGCCGTCCGTGACATTGCGGTTTTGACACGGGTCGGACGCCCGACCTGCTTCGTCATCGAATCCTTGGAGAATGATCCGGACGGACAGCCCGTTTACCACCTCTCCCGCGCGGAGGCACAGCGGATGTGCAAAGCGGAATATCTCGACCGCCTGACGCCTGGCGACATCCTGCCCTGCACCGTGACTCATATCGAGCCGTTCGGGGCATTCTGTGATGTAGGATGCGGCATCAGCGCGCTTCTTCCCATCGACTGTATGTCCGTCAGCCGCATCTCTTCCCCTGCCGATCGGATCAGTGTCGGGCAGCAGATCTTATGCGCCATCAAAAGCCGCGACCCGCAGGGGCGGTTTGTCCTGACGATTCGGGAGCTTCTGGGCACATGGGAGGAGAATGCCGCCGCATTCACCGCTGGCGAGACCGTGGTCGGCATTGTCCGGAGCGTCGAGGAATACGGCACCTTCATCGAGATCGCGCCCAACCTTGCAGGACTGGCGGAAAGCTGCCCCGATCTGCGCCCCGGACAGGCTGTCAGTGTCTATATCAAAAATATTCTGCCCGATAAAATGAAGATCAAGCTCGTCATTGTGAACCACAGTCTGAGCCAGAATCACCGCTTCGGTCTGCATTACTACATCACCGAAGGGCATCTTGACCGCTGGACCTATTCAACCCCCGAAAGCCATAAGCAAATCGAGACGGATTTTTCGGTTGCGGCTTGCAATCCAGCCTGAAACCTTTTATACTATAGAAGAAATATAGTTTTCAGAGGGAAGTGTAGAGCGATGACCGCAAACGATGCTTTTACCGCCGGAGTTCGCCCCGGCGGGCTGACGAACAGCACCGAGATCCGGCTGCTGCTGTGTTATCTCGTCAAAAATGCCGGACCGATCAGCCGCAGGGAGATCGAGGACGCATTGATGGAAGAGTCTCTCGTCAATTACTTCGAGATTGGCTCCTGTCTGGACGATATCACGAAGCAGAAGCTTGTCACGCTGGAAAACGACCGCTGCACCATCACCGAGAAAGGACGAAAGGTTGCTCAGGAGCTTGCCTACGATCTGCCCCGCAGCGTTCGGGAGCGTGCCGTCGCAGCCGTCCTCCGCAGCCAGACATGGGCACGGAAGGAAGCCGAATACAGTGCGCGCGTCTCGGAAAAGGCAGATGGTCATTGCACCGTCCGCTGCACCATCAAGGCTCTCGATCAGGAATTGTTCTGTCTGAACATCGGCGCGCCTGACCGCCTGAGCGCAGAGCTGATCAAGAAGCAGTTTATCCTTAAGGGCAATGAGATCTATCAGATGCTCATCACGAAGCTCACTGAAGAAGAACGATAACGGAAGTTCAAGAAGGAGGGGTTTATCCCATGAAAACAGCTTTGACCATCGCAGGCAGCGATTCCAGCGGTGGTGCAGGCATTCAGGCCGACATCAAGACCATGACAGCCAACGGCGTCTTTGCCACCTCTGCCATCACTGCGCTGACAGCCCAGAACACCCTAGGTGTCGTCGATATTTTTGATACCACGCCGAAATTTTTGGCTGAGCAGTTGGATGCGATTTTTACCGATATCGAGCCGGATGCCGTGAAGATCGGTATGGTATCGTCTGCCGAACTGATCGAAACGATCGCTGAAAAGCTCCGCTTTTATAACGCAAAGCACATCGTTGTCGATCCTGTGATGGTTGCTACATCCGGTTCAAAGCTCCTGCGGGAGGACTCAGTCCAAGCTCTGACCGAAAAGCTCCTGCCACTGGCTGAGGTCGTCACACCCAATATTCCAGAGGCGGAGATCCTCGCCGGAATGCGCATTGCTGACGCTTCTGACATGGAAAAGGCGGCAATGTCTATCAGCCGGAAATACGGCTGTGCTGTCCTCTGCAAGGGCGGTCACAAGATCAATGATGCGGACGATCTGCTCTGGCGGAATAGAACCGGAAAATGGTTTCGTGGTCGCCGTATCGACAACCCCAACACCCATGGTACAGGCTGCACGCTGTCCAGTGCCATTGCGTCCAATCTGGCGAAGGGTTATGACCTCGACACCTCAGTGGAACGTGCCAAGGCGTATATTTCCGGCGCATTATCAGCAATGCTCGACCTCGGTCATGGCTCCGGCCCAATGAACCATATGTTTGCCCTCCACGGTGATTTCGTGCAGGATTGATTGGAAGCTTCGTTCTTTCTGATATTTTGGACTCGTACAAAACAGCCTCGGGAGAGACACTCTGCGTGCCTTTTCCCGTGGCTGTTTTCTGTATCTGTTTCTTCTGTTATTTCGACCAGGTCGGCTCCTCATCTCCCGTGTAATTAAACCGTCCGTCGTTCTTTTCTTCCAGAGCCTTTATCATATGATAGGTATACTCATTGTAGGGGGTCGGGATGCCAAGCTCCTTTCCCATCCGGATCAACGCACCCGAGAACATATCGATCTCCGTATGACGCCCAGCATCCAGATCCTGCAAGGTGGAATAACGGGCATTGGGCGGTACTGCGCTGCCCCGGCCGGAGGTTTCAGCAGTCTTACTCATGTCGATGCCTTTGGCTGTGGCGATGGCTTCCAGCTCCTGACGAAGACCGTCGCTGATGGCTTTCATGTGAACACTGTCACGATAGCAGCCCACGCCCGCACCGAGGATCGCCTGCGGAAGATTGTTGCAAACATTCAGGCGGAATTTGCTCCAGATCTCTTCCCGAATGCAGTCGGTCACACGGAAATGGATACCGGTATCGGCAAACAGTTCCTCAACCGCCTTCACTCGTTCGCTGTCATAGGGTGCCGCCAACTCTCCGAAAATGATGCCAACTGTTGTTTTCGGATCGAAGTGATAACCGTTGGCTTCAGCATGAGAAGCCACCTTGATAAGGGCATGGAGCAGATGCTGTGCACCCACCTCAGCCGCGATCAGCTCCTCACTGTCCACACCGTTCATCAGACTCATCACAACCGTGTTTTCGCCCACCACTGTCCGGATCGTATTCATTGCGTCCGGAAGCGCACCATATTTCAAGGATACGACCAGAAAATCCACGCCGGAAGCCTCCTGCGGCGTCCAGACCTCCGGACGATAGGTCGTCCCATTGATGGCACAGCCATTCCGCTTCAGCCGTTCGGCACGCGCTCCCTCAGCGACAACGCCCAAACGAACTTCCTGCTTCTGAGACAATCCCCAGATCACATATGAACCAACTGCACCCGCACCCAGAACTGCAACCTTTTTGATTTTCATTTTTCCATGCCCCTTAATGTTTTCATTTTCATCCATGCTTCCCAATGAAACCATTATAGCATATCTATCCAAAAAGAAAAGGGTTGAAAAATCTCTCCGCTGCGCATCCGCCCAACGGAGAGATTTTTTCGCTTTGATCAGAGCAAAATGCAGATAAGTCCTGTGCAGCCGTCGTTGATGACCTTTTCGAGCGTCTCCTGTAAACGAGTTCGAGCCTCCTGCGGCATATGCAGAAGCTTATTCTGCAAGCCCTCATTGACAAGCTCGTGCAGGCTTTTCCCAAAAATATTCGACTCCCAGAGCTTTTCCGGATCAGACTCGAAATCGCCCAGCAAGCTCTGCACCAAGTCTTCGCTCTGTTTTTCCGTCCCCACGATGGGACTGATCTCAGTGTGGATGACTGCTTTCATCATGTGGATGGACGGTGCGCCGGCCTTGAGCCGAACACCGTATCGCCCGCCCTGACGAACAATTTCAGGCTCTTCCAGCGAAAGCTCGTCGATGGTCGGCATTACGATGCCATACCCGGTAGCTTCGACCTGTTCCAACGCACTACGAATTTTCTCGTATTCGCGTTTGGCACGGGCAAGTCCGATAATGCAAGGCATCAGTCCGGCTTCGTCGCCGATTTCCAATCCAGTCTGCTCGCTGAGCACCTGATAAAAGACATCCGCTTTCAAAAGCACTGTGATCCTCACGATTCCCTCTGAAAGATTCATCCCGCTGAGCGCAGTCTGCTCGACTGCGTCGCAACCCATCTCGACCGCTCCGGCAGTGCTCTTTTCCTCCACAGTGGCAACGTCTTTCATACGGGCAATTCGTTCCGAACAGACCATTGCTGCTGTGTAGATCTCCGTTTGCAGCCAGTGCCCACGGTCAAGCATCGTCACCCATCTGGGCAGAGCAAAATCCAGTTCCCGCACCGGGAATTCGTACAGGACCCGACGCAAAATCTCGTTTAAAGCAGCTTCGTCGAGGTCGATGCAGCTCACCGGAAGGACGGTTCGCCCATAATCCCGCTCCATTTCTGTCGCAAGTGCCCGAGTCTCGGGCGCATCCGGATGGGTAGAGTTGAGCAGGATCACGAAGGGCTTTCCCAGCTCTTCCAGCTCGTCGATGACACGCTTTTCCGCTGGGACGTAATTTTCATGTGGTATTTCGCTGATCGTGCCATCCGTGGTAACGACGAGCCCGATGGTGGAATGGTCACGGATGACTTTCCGTGTTCCTGTCTCGGCTGCCAGATCAAAGGGGATTTCTTCGTCAAACCATGGACTTTTCACCATTCGCGGCTTTTCATTTTCCTCATGCCCCATCGCCCCTTCGACCATATAACCCACGCAATCGATGAGTCGCACCCGACACTCCCCGCCGCCCTCCAATTCCAAAGGTACCGCTTTTTCCGGAATGAATTTCGGCTCGGTCGTCATGATGGTTCGTCCGGCGGCAGACTGGGGAAGCTCGTCTCTCGCCCGCTGACGCGCCGCCTCTGGCTCAACAACAGGCAGCACCAGTTTCTCCATAAATTGTTTTATAAGCGTGCTTTTTCCGGTGCGCACCGGTCCAACCACACCAATCAGCACGTCGCCGCCTGTCCGTGCGCCAATTTCCCGACAGACCTTGCTCTGCTCCAAACGTTCCTGTTTTTCCAAATCGCACTCCCCTCCTTACAGGAAATTGTATGTGAGAAGGGGTTGAGATATGAAAAGGTGCGCCGCGATTTGCGGCGCACCTTTTCTTTCACATTCTCAGACGATTTCAGGCACAAAAGCGGCCAATTTCTCAGCCAATTGCGCATGTCCTTTACGGGTCAGATGCATGAAATCCACATGATTAAACTCGCAATCGCAAGCATTCAGGAAATGCACATTGTTGCGTTCTGCCACAATGCGAAACTGTTCCGCCACTCCGCGGGAACGCTCGACACAGCCATTTCCCATCACGTTATCATGAAAGCCGTCGCCAATGCGAGGCGGGGCAACGATCAGGATATTCGGCTTCTTTCCGCCCCAGCAATCAACCGTTTTCGCACGCTGGATCAAACGCTCCATACCTGCGCCGATGACATATTCGTTTGCGGAAAAACGCTCCTTTACGTCGTTTGTCCCCAGCATAATAATCAGCAGATCGATCCATTCATGGCTCTTGAGAATGGGATAAAGGACCGACAGCGCATCCATCGACTCATGGATCGGATCAACAAATACAGTCGTCCGACCGGAAAGCCCTTCTTCTGTTACCAGATACTCGCTGCCAAGCTCGGTCTGCAAGCGGCAGGTCCACCGCTCGTCCTCATTGAAGCGGATGCCGCCATCGGCGCAATCGGATGGGTCGGCACAATAGCCGTGTGTGTTGGAATCTCCCAGACAAAGAATGTGTTTTTTCATCACAGCCACCTTCTGAACAGCTCAAATGTTCTCATATGTTTTCCGGAAATAGTAGACCGCACCTACCATCCCTGCATCGTTATGCAGCTTTGCCGCACGGATTTCTAAACCCTCTGCGAAAGCGGGCATAACGGACTCCCTCACTTTTTTTGCCAGCGGCTCGACAAGCATTTCCTGCTGTGCCGATACACCACCGCCAATCAGGATGAGCTGTGGATTGAAGATATGCACCATACCGACCAGGCCTTGCGCAATTTCGTTGACCCAATCCTCAATGAGAGCCTTCAGACGAGCGTTGCCTGCTTTTGCTTCCTCAAAAATGATGCGTCCGTTGTCCCACCTGAATTGATACGATTGTGCCGAACGCACCAGTGCGCTGGTTGAGGCATAACGCTCCCAGCAACCAGCCGCACCGCAGGTGCAGAGCGCACCATTGACGGCGTGCGTCCGGAAATGCCCCAGTTCACCGCCAAGACCGCGTGTACCTTCCAGCAGATGACCTCCTGTCAGAATGCCGCCCCCGACACCTGTGCCGAGTGTAATGCCGATAACATCGGTATACCCCTTTGCGCCACCGACCCAGACTTCACCGAGGCACATACAGTTCGCATCGTTTGCCACAACAACAGGCAGTCCAAATTTTGCTTCCAGTTCACTCTTGATCTCACTGCCAATATAGTTCGGGAGATTTCCGCAAGTACCAACAACGATACCTCTTTTGCTGTCGATCTGTCCGGTAGCCGACACTGCGATGCCTTTGAGCTCTTCTGTTTTTTTACCCTGCTTATTCAGAAATTCTTCCGCCGCACGGAGGACAGTCGTCAGGATCGGGGTCTTCCAGCCATCAAAATCAACTCTTTCCTCCCCTTTCACCAGCACTGTGCCGGTTTCATCCACGAGACCCAGCTTGACGGATGTGCCGCCAATATCAATCGCAAAATATACGTTCATCCGCTTTTTCCTTTCACATCGAATTATTTGCGCATTGCGTTGATCGCGCCGGTGAAGCGAGCAGTGATCTCTGCGGGACGGGTGATCGCACCGCCGACGACCAGAGCGAACGCACCTGCGTCCAACGCCT
>CAVEGP010000042.1:0-17402 GCA_963615155.1 Bacteroides uniformis
AAGAAACGATGATTCGTTCTCTCTGGTGATTATACACAAAAATATATGGAGAGGTACTGGAATGTATTACAAAAGTGAGCGTGCCCGCACGGCACAGAATACAGCGCAGGCGATGGCAAAACGAAAATTTGACGTCCGTTTGAACGGAAAGACCGATGCGGTTTTCTGCGATGGAAGCCGTACCTACGTACTGGCTGCGACAGGTCTGGAATTTGAGATGCCGGTCTGCGACCATCTCCGGTGCGAGCCGACGATTCGGGAGCTGCTGGCACAGCATACCGGAAGCGTCCTGTTCGACTTCTCGGGGACAGAGCCGACTGCCTGCGAGGAGAATGCCCGTATTGAGCTGACCGCAGAGCAGAAAGCGGCGGCAAAGGCAGTTCTGGCGCGTGTTTCGGTCAGCCGCGGTACGCTGAACGCAAAAGGCGAGCTGGAGCTTGACTTGAAAGCTTGTCCGGTCGGCCCGCACTACAATGTCAACCTGCTGCTGGGCTGGCGTGCCGGCTTTGACGCTCCGCTGATGACGACGCCGAAAAGCGCGGTCGATTCGCTGGGACGCGGTTCGTTCCGCGCAGGCGGTCCGAATCAGGTGCTGGCAAGCCGCTGTGTGCTGCAGCCGGAGGAGAACGGTGAACCCGTCAACCGCCAGTTCTATCTTTATGAGAACGGCAGAAAGATCTTTTATTCGCTGGATGTGGAAACCAATGTGGTTTCCGCCCACTGCACCCACAGCCAGAACCGCACTGTTATCGTCTATGAAACGGCAGATGGTCTGCGCATTACCCGCACCATCTTTCTGCTGATGCAGGAGGCTGGAATGCCAGATGCCGTCGAGTGTCAGCACATTACCATTGAAAACCTGACGAACCACGAACGGATTCTGAAGATCGTCTGTACCGGTGAGTTCGGCATTGCGGGCGCAGAGACGGTGGCAAACGATGTGGTCTATGCGAACATCGTCCATCAGACCGAGATTTTGTACGATGAAAATGGGCATCCGGTCTGCTGCACCCTGCACCACAAACCTGCAGAGCAGAAGGGCGAGAAAAAGTTCGCCGTCCTGCTGGAAAATGGCGAGACGATGGACAGCTTCGGTTGCAGCCTGTCCGAGTTCATCGGCAGCGGAACGCTGGCAGACCCCGAACTGGGCGACTGCCTGCCGAGCCGTCAGCAACGCAAGATGGCACCCTTCTTCGCAATGGACAAGACCTTTACGCTGTTCCCAAAGGAGACGAAGACGGTCGATGAATTTGTCGGCATGATGGATCGCCGAGAGGACGTGACCGAGGTCTTTGACGAAAGCCTGCATGACCTGATTGAGACTTACCGCAAGCCCGGCGCGGCCGAAAAAGCCCTGAAAAAGGTCGTCGATTTCCAGAACCAGTACACCGCCTACCTGAAACCCGACACTGGAAAAACGGCTTTCGACGCTTATGTTGGCGGCAATCTTCCCTTTCAGGTACTGTACCAGACTTTTGTTTCCCGTGCGTTTGCGTGGACACAGAAGAGCTACCGTGAAACAGGCTTCCGGGAGATCCAGGACATTTTCGCTTCCATGTACTACATGAACGCAATGGGCGACGCAAAGCTGGCCCGTGAGCTGGTGAGCGTCTGGGCCGTGAATGTCTTCCGGATGGGCTACGCCTACCATGACTTCACTTGGCGCGGCAAAGAGCCGGGCGACTGCTCCGACGACCAGCTCTGGCTGACGCAGGCGGTCTACCGTTACTGCACCCTGACCGGCGATTACAACTTCCTGAACGCAGAACTGCCCATCGCTGGCGAGGATGCAAAGCGTCCGCTTTGGGAGACCCTGATGGCGATCCTCGAGTACAGCGGCGATATCTCGGTCGGCAAGCACGGTCTGCCTCTGCTGGATAAAGCTGACTGGAACGACACCCTCCGTCTGGACAAAGAGGTTATGAAAGGACCCGCCAAGGAAGCTCTCTATCGGGAGCAACTGGCAAAGAGCGGAAAACCGTGGGGTACTCCGCTGGAAAACACCCTGACCGAAAGTGTCATGAACGCCTGCCTGCTGAAAATTTCGGCAGACGAGACCGCGGAGCTGCTGGCTGCGCTGGATGCGGAAAAATTCGTTCCGCAGATCGAAAAGGCAAAAGCTCTGTCTGCCCGTATTGCCGACAGTATGCAGAAAAACGCATGGAAGGGAGATTTCTTTGCCCGTGCCCTTATCAATGATAACCGTGAGGGTGGCTACACTTACCTCGGAGCAGGGCATGACGGTCTGAGCGCGGACCCGGCAGTGGACGGCACTTATTTCCTGAACAGCTTCGGCTGGTCCATTCTGGCTGGCGTGGCGACCGAAGAACAGATTTCCACCATGCTGGACGTTGTGGAAAAAAATCTCAAGACCAACGCGGGTCTGCGTCTCTGCACACTGGTGCAGTACGAGTGTCTGGGGTGCAACACGGCGACGGGTCTGTATTACCCCGGCGACCGTGAGAACGGCGGTGTGTTCAAGCACGCAGCGATGATGAGCACCGCTGCGATGCTCAAGGCGGCAAAATGGGTCAAAGACGAACAGCTTGCAAAGCGTCTGCTCGATCTGGCATGGTTCATGATTGGCAAGACCCTGCCGTATACCACACTGGACACCCCCTATATCACCAAGGGCAACCCCAGATTCTGCACCCAGTACAACAACAGCGAGACCGGTGAGAACATTGGTCCGATGCTGTCCGGCACGGCAAGCTGGCTGACGCTGGCACTCTTCGAGCTGCTGGGTATTGAGGACAGCGAGAATGGGCTTGGATTTGACCCGCTGCTGGCAGGCGGCGAGGAGATGGCTTACACTATGAACCGCAACGGTGTGCGGCTGCATGTAAGCATTTCCGGCAAGGACGGTCATTTCCGTTCTGCTTCCGACACGCAATATGTGCTGGATGGTGTCCCTTGCGAAGCTCGTCTGCCGAAACTGACGGCAGGAGAACACACTCTGAACATTATCCTGTAAACCTCTCCGTCATCGCTGCGCAATGCCACGGCGAGCGTTAGCTCGACTGAGAGGTTTCAGACAAAGGAGAACACAATATGGAAGAGAAACATTCCGGTATCCTGAGTATGCAGAGCAGCCTGATGCGTGGGCTGACGCAGGCGGTGAATGTTGTCCTGCTGAGCTTCTGGTTCTGGGTGGGATGTCTGCCTGTTGTCACCATCGGAGCATCCCTCATCGCAACCTACCGAGTCGCCCTGAAAATGACCTACGACGAGGACGACTACGTGGCTGTCACGTCGGAATACTGGAAAGGATTCAAACAGAACTGGAAGCACGGCATCATCTATACGCTGCTGGGGGGCGTGGCTTTGTACAGTGCGTGGATGGCGTGGCAGCTGTTTGAAGTGATGGACGGAAACCCGATGGGATTTCTGCTGCTGGCTGTCCTGCTGGTGTTCGTGGTGGCGTTGCACGCGCTCTACACCTTCCCGCTGGAAGCACGCTATACTCAGACTGTACCCATCACCCTGCGGAATGCCCGGCGGATGGTACGGGTCTACTGGCAGCGGACATTCCTCATCGTGGGACTGCTTGCCATCGAATTTTTGTTCTTCTCCACGATCAACAGTGTTCTGGTGCTGCTGGGGAGGGTATTTGGTCCGGTGGTCTTTATCCTGACGATCAGCGGCGTTATCACCCCCGCACTCAAGAAAATAGAGAAACAAAATGGTATTTACGAAGATATTTCGGAGGAATGATTTATGAAATTCAATGTAGGTGAATGGGTCCTCAAGCCCGGAGTCAAAGCATCCCACTGCCAGCAGGTGCGGCAGGTACGGTTCAACGAGGATAAAACGGCAATGTCTTTGTTCTGTGTGGGCTATAAGCAGGATGAGCGTTGTCTGGATGGTCCGGCTTTGTTCGTGACGGTTACCACCCCGAAACCGGATGTCGTCCGGATGCAGGTGGCGCATTTCAAAGGCAGCAACGCCAAAATGCCCGCCTTTGATCTGGCTCTCGACGCTACCCCCCTGGATTACGAGGAAACGGCAGATAAGATCGTCGTGAAGTCCGCCGACACCAGCCTTGTCATTGGTAAGAACCCGGCGACTTTCAACTACTACTATAAGGGCGAGCGCATCACCGGTATCGGCGACCGTTACGGTACATCCATGCTGAGTTATATGGAAACGCCGGAAGGTCCGTTCCTCCGCGCACAGCTGGAACTGGATGTGGGCGAAAAGGTTTATGGTCTGGGCGAGCGATTCACCAGCTTCGTCAAGAATGGCCAGGTCGTGGATATCTGGAACGAGGATGGCGGCACGGCAAGCGAGATCAGCTATAAGAACATCCCGTTCTATCTGACGAACCGTGGCTATGGCGTTCTGGTGAACGATTCCGGTCCGGTAAGCTTCGAGGTCGCTACGGAGCATGTTGCCCGCGTGGAGTTCAGCGTTCCGGGCGAAAAGCTGGATTATATGGTAATCGGTGGGGGAAGCCCGAAGGAAGTCATCAAGAACTACACTGCGCTGTCCGGTCGTCCGACACTACCTCCGGCATGGACGTTTGGTCTGTGGCTGTCCAGCTCCTTCACCACCAGCTATGACGAAAAGACCGTTACAAGCTTCATTGACGGCATGGCGGAGCGGCATATCCCGTTGTCCGTATTTCACTTTGACTGCTTCTGGCTCAAGGAGAACGAGTGGTGCAGCTTCGAGTGGGATGAGAACATGTTCCCGGATGTTGAGGGACTGCTCTCACGCATTCATGCGCGCGGTCTGAAGGTCTGCGTCTGGATCAACCCCTACATCGGTCAGAAATCTCCGGTCTGGGATTACTGTGCTGAGAAGGGCTATCTGCTCAAGCGTCCGAACGGCGATGTCTGGCAGTGGGATGCCTGGCAGGCAGGCTGCTCCATCTATGACTTCACCAATCCCGACTGCGTGGCATGGTACAAGGAACAGCTCCGCCGCCTGCTGCGTCAGGGTGTGGATGTCTTCAAGACCGACTTCGGCGAGCGTATCCCCACCGATGTGAAGTGGTTTGACGGTTCTGATCCGGTGCGGATGAACAACTACTATACCTATTTGTACAATAAGATCGTCTGGGAGACCATCGCCGAGGAGCGCGGCAAAGAGGAAGCCTGCCTGTTTGCCCGCAGTGCAACGGTCGGAGGTCAGAAGTTCCCGGTACACTGGGGCGGTGACTGCAACTCCACTTACGTTTCGATGGCCGAGAGTATCCGAGGCGGTCTGAGCCTTGGCCTGTGCGGCTTCGGCTTCTGGAGCCACGACATGGGCGGCTTTGAGGGCACTGCGCCCGACCATGTTTACAAGCGTTGGCTGGCCTTTGGTCTGCTGTCCAGTCACAGCCGTCTGCATGGCTCAAACTCCTACCGTGTGCCCTGGTTGTTCGGCGACGAGGCTGTGGATGTCTGCCGCAGTTTCTCCGAATTGAAGGACACCCTGATGCCCTATCTCTACACCAAAGCTGTTGAAGCGCATGAGACGGGCGTTCCAATGATGCGTGCAATGATGGCGGAATTTGTGGGCGACCCTGCCTGTGATGATCTTGACCGTCAGTATATGCTGGGCGACGCTCTGCTGGTCGCTCCGGTCCTGCGCGAGGATGGCTTTGTCGAATATTATCTGCCTGCGGGTAAATGGACGCACTTGCTGTCCGGCAAGGAAGAAAACGGCAATACATGGAAGAAAGAGCAGTACGATTTCTTCTCGCTGCCGCTCTTTGTCCGAGAGAACACCATCCTGCCTGTCGGCACACATAAGAAAGGACCGGTCTACGATTACACCGATGGCGTGACTCTCCGCCTGTACAACGTCACCAAAGCGGAGCGGGTCATCTGCAATTCCAAGGGCGAGAAGATCCTGAACGTCAAGGCGGTCCGAGAAGGCGATACCCTGACCGTGACTCTCGACGGCGTGTATAAAAACGCAAAGCTCCTGCTCGTCAATACCAAGGCGGAAACCGCTGGTGCAGAGCAGACCGCAGAGGGCACGCTGGTAAATGTCCAGTCTGATACGATTGTAATGAAACTTTGAGTTGAAGCACAACACTTTTCGTTATGCCAAAGGCTCCCCTGGCAGGGAAGCTGGCGAGCGAAAGCGAGACTGAGAGGTTAAATATGATTCGGATTGGCGTTGATTATTACCCCGAACACTGGGAGCGTTCCAGCTGGGCGAAGGATATCGCCCTGATGCAAAAAACGGGCGTTACCACCGTGCGCATTGCGGAGTTTGCGTGGGGTCTGATGGAACCCACCGAGGGGCGTTTCGACTTCGGCTGGCTGGATGATATCATCGAGATGCTGGGCAATGCGGGCATTGAAATCATTCTTGGTACGCCCACCAATTGCGCCCCGCTCTGGCTCTACCGGAATTATCCGGAAACGCTTTCGGTAGAGCGGGACGGCACACGCACCGCAACGGGACTGCGCGGACACCGCTGCATGGAAAGCCCGCTGTTCCGGAAATACGCAGCTCGCATCATTGGCGAGATGACAAAGCGGTATGCGAAAAACCCCCATGTCATTGCGTGGCAGATCGACAACGAGCTGGGAGCGAACCATTGCTGCTGTCCGGTCTGTGCGGGCAAATTCCGGGAGTATCTGAAAGCCCGCCACGGCACGCTGGAAAAACTGAATCACGCTTGGGGCGCAGATGTGTGGAGCGGCGAGATCAGTGACTGGGAACAGATCACGCCCCCGGTAGGGCAACTGTACAGTTACAACTGGTACAACCCCGGCTATCTGCTGGATTTTCACCGCTGGGCGGAGCAGTCCACGAGCAATTACATCCAGTTTGAAATCGACGAGCTGCGCAAGGCTGTGCCGAAGAAGATCCCCATCACGACCAATGCCTGTTTTGCACAGCACTCGATGGACTTCCACCAGAGCTATGCAAATCTGGATGTTGCCGCTTACGACAACTATCCGGATACGATTTATCCGGATGACCCGGAGGTCGTCTACACCACCGCCGCCGCTCTCGACCTGATGCGAGGCGTCAAGCGGAAAAATTTCTGGATCATGGAACAGCTCAGCGGACCGTTTGGCTGCTGGAGTGCCATGAAGCCGATGCCCCGTCCGGGTCAGATCGAGGGATACGGCTTGCAGTGCATCGCCCACGGTGCGGATATGGTGCTCTATTGGCGGTGGCATGCAGCGATCAAGGGCGCGGAGACATTCTGTCAGGGACTCATCGACCACAGCGGCGTACCGGGAAGGCGTTTTGAAGAGTTTGCGCATCTCTGCAAGCGTCTGAAAACGCTGGACTGGCTGGACGGCACAGCGGTAAAAAGCCCTGTCGCGATTCTGTATGGCGCGACACAGATGGACGCTTTCAGCATCCAGACCCAGAGCGAAGGATTTGACTACTGGGATCAGATCAAACGCTGGCAGGCAGCCTTTGGCGGTCTGGGCGTAAATACGGATATCGTGCATGAGACCGCAGATCTGGACAGCTATAAAGTCGTGGTGGTTCCCAGCCACTTTGTCACCGACCTGAAAACGGTGAAAAACCTGACGGACTTCACGGTACGGGGAGGTACCGTGATCCTGACGCCTCGCACCGGCGTCAAGGACGAGGACAACGGTTGCCTGCTGGCTCCGCTTCCCGGTGCGTTCGCAAAGCTTGCGGGCTGTGTGGTTCTGGAATATGATCCCATCGGCAAGCATCTTGTTGATCTGGATATGGACGGTGTGACCTTCCATGCGGAGCTGTGGTGCGATGTACTTCAGCCCACCACCGGCGAAACGATGGCAGTTTATACCAGCGAGTTTTATGCCGGTCAGACCGCCATCGTCCGGAACCAATACGGTGATGGCACGGTGTTTGCGGTCGGTGTGTGCGGACACCAGTCCCTGCTCCGCCGCATCGCTGCTGAGGCATTGCAGAGCCAGCGGGTCGCCTACCATCCCAACCTGCCCAAGGGGGTACAGTTCAATACCCGTGAGAATGAAGACGGCAGTGTAAAGGCACGTTTTCTCTTCAACGAGACGGCAAAGCCCCAGAGCTTTGTTCTGGACGGGAAGCCAATCACGCTGAATCCCTGCGAGATGAAGATCGACCGTATCTGAGAAAAGGAGCGTTTGTATGCAATTCGGACATTTCGATGACGCAAAACGTGAATACGTCATCACTGACCCCAAGACACCGCTGCCATGGATCAATTATCTGGGCAGCGAGGCGTTTTTCAGCCTGATCTCCAATACGGCGGGTGGATATAGCTTCTATAAGGACGCCAAGCTCCGCCGCATTACCCGTTATCGCTATAACAATATCCCTGTCGATTCCAACGGTCGCTATTTCTACGTCAAGGATGGCGATACGGTCTGGAATCCCGGCTGGCAGCCAACACAGACAAAGCTGGACATGTATTCCTGCCGTCACGGATTGGGCTATACGGTCATTCACGGCAAAAAGAACGGCATCGCCGCCAACGTTGAGTTCTTTGTTCCGGTGGGGGATCACTGCGAAGTTGACCGCCTGACCATGACCAATGAAACCGATACGGAAAAACAGTTCACGGTATTCAGTTATCTGGAGTTCTGTCTGTGGAACGCCGTGGATGATTCCACCAATTTCCAGCGTAATTTCTCCACAGGTGAAGTCGAGATCGAGGGCAGCACCATCTATCACAAGACCGAGTACCGGGAACGCCGAGATCACTATGCGTTCTGGACAGTCAATGCGCCGCTGGACGGATTCGACACCAGTCGGGATGCCTTCCTCGGGGCATACCGCAGCAATGCGAATCCGGAAACTGTTGAGAACGGTCATTGTACGGGCAGCGAAGCCCACGGATGGGCGCCGGTGGGAGTGCATCAGGTCAATATGACGCTGAGACCCGGCGAGAAGAAGAGCCTGATTTTCGTTCTGGGCTATATCGAGAATGCTGAGGACGATAAGTGGTCTGCACCCGGCGTCATCAACAAGAAAAAGGCGTACGCAATGCAGGAACGTTATAAGACCGACGCACAGGTCGATGCTGCCCTTGCCGTTCTGCATGAACATTGGAACAAGCTGCTGTCCACTTACACTGTAAAGTCTAGTGATGAAAAGCTCGACCGGATGGTGAACATCTGGAATCAGTATCAGTGCATGGTGACCTTCAATATGAGCCGCAGTGCCAGCTATTACGAAAGCGGCACAGGTCGCGGTATGGGCTTCCGCGATTCCTGCCAGGATCTGCTGGGCTTTGTGCACCTCATTCCCGCCCGTGCCCGAGAGCGCATCCTTGACATTGCGGCGACCCAGTTCGAGGACGGCAACGCCTACCATCAGTATCAGCCGCTGACCAAAAAGGGCAATATGGACATCGGAGCGGGCTTTAACGATGACCCGCTCTGGCTCATCGCCGCCGTCAGTGCCTATATCCGTGAGACAGGGGACTTCTCGATTCTGGGCGAGCAGGTGGATTTCAACAACGACCCCAAACTGGCACAGCCGCTCATGGAGCATCTGCGCCGGAGCTATCAGTATACATTGAATCATCGCGGTCCGCACGGTCTGCCGCTGATCGGTCGCGCTGACTGGAACGACTGCCTGAACCTGAACTGCTTCAGCAAAACGCCCGGTGAGAGCTTCCAGACCAGCGGTCCGAGCGAAGGTCCGGTGGCAGAGAGTGTGTTCATTGCTGGCATGTTCGTCAAATATGCGAACGAGTACGCTGACCTCTGTGAGGCGACCGGCAAAACACGGGAAGCTTCCGAAGCTCGTGCGAATGCACAGGAAATGAGCGAAGTGATTCTTGATTCAGGCTGGGACGGCGCATGGTTCCGCCGTGCTTATGATGCGTTCGGAAACCCGGTCGGCAGTAAGGAAAACGAGGAAGGTCAGATTTACATCGAGCCGCAGGGCATGTGTGTGATGGCAGGCGTCGGTGTGGACAGTGGCGAGGCAGTCACTGCTCTTGCCAGTGTGAAAGAAAAGCTGGATACCAAGTACGGCATCGTGCTGCTCCAGCCTGCCTATACCCGTTATCATGAAGAGCTGGGTGAAATTTCCAGCTATCCTCCGGGATACAAGGAAAACGCTGGTATCTTCTGCCACAACAACCCGTGGGTATCCTGTGCCGAAACCGTCGTCGGTCACGGCGACCGGGCGTTTGAAATCTACAAAAAGACCTGCCCGGCCTATATCGAGAATATCTCCGAGATCCATCGCACCGAACCGTATGTTTACAGCCAGATGGTGGCGGGCTGTGACGCACCGACCCACGGCGAAGGCAAAAACAGCTGGCTGACCGGAACAGCTGCGTGGACATTTGTAAATGTGAGTCAGTACATCCTTGGTATCCAGCCCACGCTCAAGGGTCTGCGTATCGACCCGTGCATCCCACATGAACTGGGTGGATTTGAACTGACCCGCGTGTTCTGTGGCGCGACCTATCATATCACGGTGGACAACACCGCCCATATGGAAAAAGGCGTAAAGTCTGTTACGGTGAATGGAAAACCGATTCAGAGCAACATTCTTCCGCTGGCAAAGGCAGGAGAACAGATAGAAGTACAGGTCTTTATGGGCTAAAAACAGAATAAGGATAGAACAAATTGTTTGCTGTATGAAGCCACATGAGGCGTTGCAAAAGGTATTGACATCTCCCAGTGCGCGTGATATCATATTCCAAGAGTAATCTGTGTGTGGAGATCCCGCACAAAACATACTATAGAGCTAGAGAGGTATTCTATCATGGAGAGAATTAAGACGATCGCTACTCGTGACCTGACCAAGAGCGTTAAGACCGGCGGCTGTGGCGAGTGCCAGACTTCCTGCCAGTCCGCTTGCAAGACCTCTTGCGGCGTGGCAAACCAGAAGTGCGAGAACAGCAACAAGTAATTCCTGGGTAACATCGGATGCCGCCTTTTGCCGGGCGGCATTTTTTTATGGTTTATGGCATGGAGGATAAAATGGTACATCAGTATCAACTGAACGGTTATAACATCGTGCTGGACACCTGCAGTGGTTCGGTGCATGTAGTGGATGAGGTGGCGTATGATGTCATCGCAATGTACAAGGAGCATTCGGCGGATGAGATCGTGACCGCAATGCTGGAAAAATACGGGGATCGTCCCGACGTCACTGAGGATGACCTGCGCCAGTGCATCGAGGACGTGTCATCGCTGGAAAAGGCGGGAAAGCTTTGGAGCCCTGATGTGTATGCGGACATGGCGTTCGATTTCAAGAACCGCAGCACGGTCGTCAAGGCACTCTGCCTGCATGTGGCGCACACATGCAACCTGAACTGCTCCTACTGCTTCGCCTCACAGGGACGGTATCAGGGCGATCGTGCCCTTATGAGCTTTGAGGTCGGCAAGCGGGCAATGGATTTCCTCATCGAAAACTCCGGAACGCGCCGCAACCTCGAAGTTGATTTCTTCGGCGGTGAGCCACTGATGAACTTTGACATGGTGAAGAAGCTGGTCGCATACTGCCGTGAGCAGGAAAAGATCCACAATAAGAACTTCCGCTTCACCATGACGACCAATGGTATGCTGATTGATGATGATGTTATCGACTTCTGCAACAAGGAGTGTTATAACGTTGTCCTGAGTCTGGATGGTCGCAAGGAAGTCCATGACCGTTTTCGCAAGGACTATGCAGGACACGGCAGCTATGACACCATCGTGCCGAAATTTCAGGAGTTCGTCCAGAAGCGCGGTGACAAGGGCTATTACATGCGTGGCACCTACACCCACCACAATACCGACTTTACCAATGACATCTTCCATATGGCGGATCTCGGCTTCACCGAGCTGAGCATGGAGCCGGTCGTCTGCAAACCGTCTGACCCCAGCGCACTGACCGAGGAGGATCTGCCCATCCTGAAGGAGCAGTACGAGATCCTCGCAAAAGAGATGATCAAGCGAAATCGGGAGGGGCGCGGCTTTACCTTCTATCACTACATGATCGACCTGACGGGCGGTCCCTGCATCTACAAGCGCATTTCAGGCTGTGGCTCAGGCACCGAGTACATGGCCGTCACCCCGTGGGGCGACCTGTACCCTTGCCACCAGTTCGTCGGCGACCCCAAGTATTTGATGGGCGATGTCTGGAAGGGTGTTACAAACACGGCTGTCCGAGATGAGTTCAAGCACTGCAACGCTTACGCCCGTCCGGAGTGCAAAGACTGCTGGGCAAAACTGTACTGCTCCGGCGGTTGTGCGGCCAACGCATACCACGCAACGGGAAGCATCACGGGCGTGTACGAGTACGGCTGTGAGCTGTTCCGGAAGCGGATGGAGTGTGCCATCATGATTCAGGTTGCAGAGAATCAGGAGCTGGCAAAGCAGGGCATCGAGGTTCCCATTGAAATTGGCGGTACCTGCAACGCCTGTGCCGACGGCGAAGCCTGCGAATAATGGATACGCCCATTGTGGATTTCGTTGCCCGTTATGCCCGCTCTGGGACATCCCGCCTGCATATGCCGGGGCACAAAGGACAGAGTTTTCTGGGCTTTGAATCTTACGATATTACAGAAATAAAAGGCGCGGACGAGTTGTACGAGGCGGAGGGCATCATCGCCCAGAGCGAGGCGAATGCGACCCGTTTGTTTGGTGCGGTACGTACCTGCTACAGTACCGAAGGCTCGTCTCAATGCATCCGCGCAATGCTCTTTCTGGCGTTGCAGGCGGCTTCAAAGACCGGAGAAAAACCTGTCCTGTTGGCGGCACGGAACGCCCACAAAGCCCTGCTGTATGCGGCTGCGCTGCTGGGTTTTGATATCCGATGGCTCTGGCCCGCGCCGAAGGATGCGGGGACACTGTGCAGTTGTCCGGTGCATCCGGCTGCGCTGAAATCTGCGCTGGCTGAATTGAGCGGCGAGGGGAAGAAGCCCTTTGGCGCCTATGTTACCAGTCCGGATTACCTCGGCAACGTGCAGGATATTGCGGCGTTGGCTGCTGTTTGTAAAGCGGAGGATGTGCCGCTGCTGGTGGACAACGCCCATGGCGCATATCTGCGCTTTCTGCCGACAGGAAGCCACCATCCCATTACACTGGGTGCGGCGATGTGCTGTGATTCCGGTCATAAGACCTTGCCCGTGCTGACAGGTGGCGCATACCTGCACCTTGGCGCGAATGCTCCGATTCAGGACGAAGCCACTATCCGGAATGCGCTGGCACTCTTTGGCTCGACCAGCCCATCCTATCTGATCTTGCAGTCTCTTGACCGATGCAATCGCTATCTGTCCGAAGAATATCCCCTTCGGCTGATGCAGTGCATCGGTGATTTGCAGGGGCTGAGACAGAAACTGAATGGATTCGCCAAAGATGCAGGGGCGGTACATGCTTTTGTGTTGGATGGCGGCGAGAACGATCCGCTTCGTGAGTCGCTGAAGCTGACGTTGGACGCATTCGCTCTGAACATGACGGGAACGCAATTGGCGGACGAACTGCGGAAGAACGGCATCGAGTGCGAATATGCCGATCCCCGGTATCTGGTGCTGATGTTCACGCCGGAAAATCCGATCAGCGATTATGAGCGTCTGGAAAAAGCTGTCCGGAAGCTGTGCGAGAACCTGCGTGTGACGGAAAATACTGGACACACGGACGAGGAAGCCGCCTGTGCGGCGGAGTTCACTGCTCTGATGAAGCAAGCTGAGACACAATGTACCATTCGGCAGGCTGTCTTTGCTCCGCAGGAGCGTGTGGCATGTGTTGCCGCTCTTGGTCGTGTCTGCGCAATGCCCGCCGTGTCCTGCCCGCCGGCGATCCCTATCGTCGTCAGCGGCGAGGCCATCACCCCGGCGGCAATTGCCCTCTTTGAGAGGTATGGGATCGAGACGGTGGAAGTTATAAAATAACATTGAAAGTCCTTGACATTCTTGCGAGTGTCGAGGGCTTTTTTTGCGTGTCGTCTTGACATCTCATTCCATAAGTGATATGATTTTGATATCAGAACAATACAACATCGGGAAAAGCAGGGAGGATGGACGATGCTGAAACTGGAACATCTCACCAAAACTTACGGGGAGAAAAAGGCGGTGGACGACCTGACGCTGGAGATAAAGCCGGGCGAGATCTGCGCCTTTATCGGTCACAACGGGGCCGGCAAGACGACAACGCTGAAAATCTGCTGCGGCATTTTGCAGGCCGACGGCGGCGATGTCTGGGTGGACGGCATTTCGGTACGGGAAGACCCACTAAAAGCCAAGCGAAAGCTGGCCTATCTGCCCGACAACCCCGACCTTTACGAGTACATGAGCGGCATCCAGTACCTCAATTTCATTGCGGACGTCTTCGGAGTGGATGCCCGGACCCGGGCCGAGCGCATCGCGGCGTACAGCGAAAAGTTTGCGCTCACCGCTGACCTCGCCCAGCCCATCAGCGCGTACTCCCACGGCATGAAGCAGAAACTCGCTATCATCTCGGCACTTTTGCACGACCCCAAGCTGATTTTGATGGATGAGCCCTTCGTCGGCCTTGACCCTGTGGCGGCGCACACCCTCAAGCAGATGATGCGTGAGTTCTGCGCGGCAGGCGGCGCAATTTTCTTCTCGACCCACGTTCTCGAGGTGGCCGAAAAGCTCTGCGACCGGGTCGCCATCATCCGGCAGGGAAAGCTCATCCGTGCTGGGTCGATGGACGAGGTAAAGGGCGATGGATCGCTGGAAAACGTCTTTCTGGAATTGGAGGAGGGCGGCAATGTTTAAGGCTCTGCTGAAAAAACAGTTCATGGAGCTGGGCGCGTTCCTCACCAACGACCGCAAGACCGGCAGCCGCCGCAGCCCGAAAGCGACGGTCGGGTTCACGGTCTTTTTCGGCGGTATTTTGCTGCTGATGATGTTCAGTTTCGGCACGATGGCGTGGCCGCTGGCACAGGCGATGATACCCATCGAGCAGGGGTGGCTGTACTTTTTGTCCATGGAGCTGATGACCCTGCTGATGGCGGTCATCATGGGAGCGTTTGCCGGGTATTCCGGGCTGTTCGCAGCCAAGGACAACGAGCTGCTGCTTGCGATGCCCATCCCACCGTGGATGATTTTGGCCGTCCGTCTGCTGATCCTGCTGACGACAAACTTCATGTGCGTTCTGCTGGCGTGGGTGCCGACGGTTTTCGTCTATACCCTGTACGCCGAAAAGACGCTGGGTGCGGTCTTGTCCGCTCTGCCGATGGCAGTGTTTCTGGCTGGAATTTCGGCGGTACTCAGTGCGATTATTGGCTGGGTCGTGGCTGAAGTCAGCGGTCGGGTCCGGAACAAAAACGCGGTGGTCGTGGTGCTTTCGCTGGTGTTTATGGGCGGCTATTTCATCGGGGTGCAGAAGCTCCAGTCTACCCTGCAAGGCCTGCTGAGAGAGCTTTCGGATGACACGGACGCCCGGGCAAAGGCTGACCTGCTCTATCATCTCGGCCATGCGGCAGAGGGCGATGGGCTGGCGTTGCTGGTGTTCGGCGTGGTCGTTCTGGTGGCGATGACGGTGTTCTGCGGTGTGCTGGGGCGGCAATATCTCCGCCTGATGACGACCAAGCGCGGTGCGAAAAAAACCATCTACCACGCAAAAATGACACAAAAATCCAGCCTGCGAAAGGCACTGCTCCGGCGCGAGCTGCTTCATCTGGCGTCCAGCCCGGCCTACCTGCTCAACTGCGCCCTCGGCAGCGTGATGCTGGTGGTGGCCGGTGTCGTGATGCTGATAAAAGCCGGGAAACTCTACACGCAGGCGTCTGAGCTGCTCCCGGCGGACATTCTGCCCCTGCTGCTCTGCGCGATGGTCTGCGCTGACCTTGCGACCAACTCGCTGGCGGCACCGTCCGTCTCGCTGGAAGGCAAGACCCTCTGGCTCATCCAGAGCCTGCCGGTGACGGCGTGGCAGGCACTCCGGGCAAAGCTCGACCTGCATCTTCTGCTGACGGCGGTCCCGGCGGCGTTCTGCGCCCTCTGCGGCGGTCTGGCCTTCCGGCTGAACTTGATGGAACTGCTGCTGATTTTGCTCGTTGTCCTGCTGTTTTCCTGCTTTACGGCGTTGTTCGACCTCATGGCTGGTCTGCTCTGGCCCAAGCTCCACTGGACGAACGAGACGGCGGTCGTCAAACAGAGCCTGTTCAGTGCGGTCGCCATCTTCGGCGGCTGGGCAGCCGGTCTGCTCCTCAGCGTCGGTGGCTTTCTGCTGGCGGCTGTCCTGCCCGTCGCCGCCGGTCTGCTCCTCTGCGTCGCCGTTCTCATTCTGGCGGATGTCATGCTCCTGAATTGGGTGAAGGGGAAGGGATGTCGGAGATTTGAGACGCTGTAAACGATAAGACGCAAAAAAGCCCGACGTTCCATTCGGAACGCCAGGTTTTTGCTATGAGGAAGTTATTATTCGATCCCCGTTACCTTATAATCCTGTGCTTCGACGGCATTTTTCAGGGTGTCGTCGGCGACATCGGCGGTCAAGGTGACGATGGCGGTGCCGGTCTCGTGGCTGACGACTGCCTCGCTGACCTCAGGCAGAGCCTCGAGAGCTTTTTTGACGCGCGCCTCGCAGTGACCGCACATCATACCTTCAACATGCAGAGTCTTTTTCATGGAATTGTCCTCCTTAGAGACAGATGCCGAAATAATTTCAGCGTTATTTTCAGCCGCCGCTGACTGCGAAGCAATCGGCGGAGCGGGAGACTGGGATTTCGACCGGATGGGACGGTCATGTTTGGTGCTGTGCAGGTCGAACAGATTCAGCCGCAGGGCGTTGCTGACGACGCAAAAGCTCGACAGGCTCATTGCCGCCGCACCGAACATTGGGTTCAAGGTCAGACCGAAGGGAATGAACACGCCTGCAGCCAAGGGGATGCCGATAATGTTGTAGATGAACGCCCAGAACAGGTTCTCGTGGATGTTGCGCAGGGTGGCACGGCTCAGACGAATTGCCGCCGGAACGTCCGACAGCTTGGAGTTCATCAGGACGACGTCGGCCGCGTCAATGGCGACGTCGGTGCCTGCGCCGATGGCGATGCCGGTGTCGGCACGGGTCAGGGCAGGGGCATCGTTGATGCCATCACCGACCATCGCTACCTTGCCGGATTTCTGCAATTCACGAATGACCGCTTCTTTGCCATCGGGCAGAACGCCTGCGATGACTTCATCCACGCCTGCCTGTTTGCCGATGGCATCCGCTGTGCGTTGATTGTCACCCGTCAGCATGACGACCCGAATCCCCATGCCCTGCAATTCATGAATCGCCTGCGGGCTATCCTCCTTGATGGTGTCGGCTACGGCGATCACGCCCAGCAGACGACCTGCGCCGCCGAAGAAAAGGGGAGTCTTGCCCTCGTTCGAGAGGGCTGCGGCCTTAGATGCCAGAGATTCCGGGATATGGACTTTCGTCTCAATAAAGCTCAGGTTGCCACCGAAAATTTCTTTGCCGTCCAGCTTTGCGGACAGACCATTGCCGGGCAGGGCGGTGAAGTCGGTGACCTCGGGCGCGTCCATCTCGTGGGCGGTGGTGTAGGCC
>CAVEGP010000043.1:0-17223 GCA_963615155.1 Bacteroides uniformis
CGCCCTACGCAAAGGGCGGTAAGATCGGTCTGTTCGGCGGCGCGGGCGTCGGCAAAACCGTCCTGATCCAGGAGCTGATCCATAACGTCGCTACCGAGCATGGCGGCTACTCCATCTTTACGGGCGTCGGCGAGCGTTCCCGTGAGGGCTGTGACCTCTGGGGCGAAATGAACGCTTCCGGCGTTCTGAGTAAGACTGCGCTGGTCTTTGGTCAGATGAACGAGCCTCCCGGAGCGCGTATGCGTGTTGCCGAGACGGGTCTGACGATGGCAGAGTACTTCCGTGAGGAGACGCATAAAGACGTTTTGCTCTTCATCGACAACATCTTCCGTTTTGTGCAGGCAGGCTCGGAGGTCTCCGCGCTGATGGGGCGTATGCCTTCCGCAGTCGGTTATCAGCCGACGCTGGCAAACGAGCTGGGCGCATTGCAGGAACGCATCACCTCCACCCGTGACGGTTCGATCACCTCGGTGCAGGCTGTTTACGTCCCCGCCGATGACCTGACAGACCCCGCTCCGGCGACCACCTTCGCTCACTTGGATGCGACCACGGTTCTGAGCCGTAAGATCGTCGAGCAGGGCATTTACCCGGCCGTCGATCCGCTGGCGTCCACATCCCGTATTCTGGAAGCGGATATCGTCGGCGAGGAGCATTATCGTGTTGCCCGCAAGGTTCAGGCGACCTTGCAGCGGTATCAGGAGCTGCAGGATATCATCGCCATTCTGGGTATGGATGAGCTGAGTGAAGAGGATAAGCTGACGGTCACCCGTGCCCGCAAGCTTCAGAAGTTCCTCTCCCAGCCCTTCTCGGTCGCGGAGAACTTCACCGGACTGGAGGGCAAGTACGTCCCGCTGGCTGAGACGGTCAAGGGCTTTGCCGCCATCGCAGATGGCAAGTGCGACGATATGCCGGAGTGGGCATTCTTCAATGTCGGTACGCTGGAAGACGCCCGCAAGAAGTACGCTGACAAGATGGCGGAGGAAAAAGGCGGTGCAGTCTGATGGAAAAGTTCATGCTGAGCATCACAGCGTCCAGCGGTGAGTTCTATCAAGGCGACTGCGAGAGCCTCATTCTTCCGGTCGGAGATGGTGTATACGGTGTCCAGGCAGGTCACAGTCCGGTGCTGGTGGCTCTGCATATGGGAATGCTGCATTTCACTGTCAACGGCGAAACGCGGGATGTTCTGATTGGCGACGGCATCGCTGAAGTGACCCCGACTTTTGCACTGCTCCTTGTGGACAGTGCCGAGCGTCCGGAGGACATTGACCGGAACCGTGCCGAGGCTGCCCGCATTCGCGCCGAAGAGCGTCTCCAGCACAAGCAGAGTATGCGCGAATACTATCAGAGCAAGGTCGCACTTGACCGCGCAATGCAGCGTTTGCAGACCGCCGCCAGGTATAAGCGATAAAAAAATAATCCAGCAGGAGCAGACCCACTCGTGCCCCGAAGAAAGAACAGTCTTCGGGAGGACGGGTGGGTTTTGTCTTGTAAAATTGCTCAGAATCTGTTATTCTTTTGATAAAAGAGATCGAGAGGACAACAGGGATGAAAGAGCTGGATTGGAAAATTCTGATCGTTCTGTATGAAAAACGCAGTATCTCAAAAACAGCCGAAGCGTTGTATCTGACCCAATCGGCAGTCACAAAACGGATCAAGAATATGGAAAATGAGTGGGGGATCGACGTGATCCGCCGCAGCAGTCAGGGCGTCACCTTCACGGAGGAAGGAATCTATCTGGCGCAGAAGGCAAGCGTGATGCTGGATTTTCTTCGGGAAATACGGGAGTATTATGCGCAGAGGGAATGTCAGAAGGAGACGCTGACGATCGGGATCCCGAACTCGTTTTCCCGCCTTTATTTTCCGGAGTTCCTCAGCAAATATATCGAACGGTTCGATCGTCTAGATGTGAGACTGCTTCCCAATTCCAGTGAGGTCGTTCTGCAGAAGCTGATGGACGGCTCGGTAGATATCGGCTTTGTTTGCGGCGATTACCCCTATCTGGGCGAAAAAGAGCCGCTTCTGGACGAAAACCTCTATCTTCTTGTTCCTGCCGGAATGCCGCTGGACGAGATCGAGCGTCAGCCCTTCATTCAGTGGAAGATGAATCCTCTTGTTGAACTGATCCGAGACCAGTGGTGGAAGGCACAGTATGGCGGTCTGCCGCACAAAAACTATCAGGTGCCGTTTGCGGATATTGCGATCGAGATGGTGGAGAAGGGTCTTGGCGTGACAACGCTGTTCGGCGACAAGTGGCACATCGATCCGGAGAAGGCGCGGATGATACAGGCGTTTGATGAACAGGGAAACAAGGTCAGCCGGAGAGTTTGGATGATGCTGTCCGACCGCTGCTTCCGTGATCCGGATATTTCAGACTTTGTGTCGATGGCAGAAGAATTTTTTGATGTGAATAAGTGATATGCACCCCTCTTCCGAAGCGGCTTTTGAGCAGCCTTTGGAAGAGGGGATTTTTTTGTGTCGTTTGGTATTCCGGAATGGAATACCTGAGAGGCGAAAATCGGGAATATCCATTTGACAAAAAAATGTGTTATTCTATGTGCAAGAGAGAGCTGGCAATAAGCTGACAAGAAAGCACAATTGGAGGAAAGAAACTATGCACTATGCCTATGTGGGATGCCGAACGACCAAGGAGAGAAATGCCCGCGGCGAAGGGCTCAAGACCTATGAGATCCTGCCGGATGGAAGCTGGAACTGCCTGCAATGTCTGGAAACAGAGCCGAATCCGTCCTTCCAGACACTTGATAACGAAGGAAAATACCTCTACAGCGTCCACGGCGATATCACCAGGGTGTCCAGCTACCGTGTCCGGAAGGATCATACGTTGGAGCATCTGAACACTATCGACATCGGCGGTCGGAATCCTGTGGATGTGACGGTGGATCGGGACAACAAGCATGTCATCGTTGCTACGCTGCAGGGCGGTACGATCTATACAATTGCCCGTCGGGACGACGGTTCTCTGGGAGAGGTCGTCGCAAAATTTACCTATGAGGGCAAAGAGCCGGACAAGGTATCGACCATCCACCAGTGTCTGTGGGATCACAAGAAGAATTTCCTTTTCGCCTGCGCACAGGGGCGGGTCAATGGTTATGGTCAGATGCGTGCTCTACGCTATGACCATGAGACCGGCGAATTTACCCAGACTGACCGCTTCCTGTCCAGAACATGGGATGAGCCGCGCCACGCCGCGGTCCATCCCAACAACCGCTGGGTCTATATGTGCGAGGAGAAGGGCAATAAAGTCCTGTATTTTCGCTTCGATGACCAGAAGGGGACGTTTGAAGCCCTGCAGGAGCTGACGACCGTTCCGGAAACGGTGACGGGTTACTCGGACGCGAGCGAGGTCATGGTAGACCCTTCGGGCAGATTCGTTCTGGTCTCCAATCGTTATACCGACAGCATTGCGGTTTACCGCATTGACCCGGTGACCGGATATCTGCGCAATGTAGGCTTCTATCCCTGCCTTGGCAAAACGCCCCGCTTCTTCTGCTTTGGGGACAATGGCAGATGCTATGTTGCCAATGAGGACAGCGACACCATTGTGGAATTCGATTTCGACAATGTGACTGGTGTCCTGACGCCCACCCTGAACATCCTGCATACGGGCAGTCCGGTGTGCATCGTGTTCGCAGATTGAGGAGAAGAAAAATGAGTGTTGGATTGATTTCCCTGCTGGCGTTGATCTTGGCCATCGTTTTGGGATTTACCCGCAAGACCAATGTAGGCATCCTCTCCATCGGTTTCGCAATGGTCATCACGATCCTGTGCAAGAGCGAGACCATTACCACCAAAGCGGTGCTCTCAGGCTTCTCCACTTCGCTGTTCATCCAGATGGTGGGTGTGACCTACCTCTTTGCCATCATCAATGGGAATGGCACGCTGGAGCTGATGGCAAAGAAAATCGTCAACCGTGTTCCGGTCCATGCGATCCCGGTCGCCATGTTCCTCATCGGTATGGTGCTCAGCGCGGTCGGTCCCGGCTCGATCCCCTGTCTGGCGATCATTCCGGTCATTGCCATCCCGCTTTCCATTTCCGCAGGCATCAACCCCATTATGGTTGCCATCATCGGTGATATGGGCGCAATGGCAGGTCGTATGAGCCCGCTGACGCCCGAGGCTGCTGTTGTACGCAGTCTGATGGAAGCGCAGGGGATGGACGGCAATACGGTGCCGATCATGCTCTGCACCGCCCTGACCGCGGTCGTCAGCTCTGTCCTGATTTATCTGTACTATAAGGGCTGGCAGGTGGACAAGAGCAGGACGGAAGGCGATAAGGAAGTTCTTCCTCGCTTCAACTGGCAGCAGCTTTTGAGTCTGCTGGGTCTGATCCTTCTTGCGGTAGGCGTTCTGGTTCTCAAGTGGGACGTGGGTCTGACAGGATTTCTCATCGGCGGCATTCTGAACGTCATCGGTTGCGGTCAGGATAAGAAAGCCGTCTCCGGTGTGCCGTGGAATGTGATCCTCATGGTTCTGGGCGTCGGTATGCTGATGAAGATCATTTCTCTGTCCGGCGGCATTGACATTTTTGTTGCGATGCTGGAGGGGTTGATGGGACCCAGAAGCGCAACGCCCATCATGGCACTGACGGCTGGCGTGATGTCCTTTTTCTCCTCGGGTCTGGGTGTCGTGTTCCCCACGCTGGTGCCGGTATGCGGCGGTCTGGCTTCGGCTCTGGGCGTCAATGGCGTTCAGATGGTCGCAATGGTCGTCATCGGCGGCACGATCGCAGGCTATACCCCGATCTCGACCACGGGCGCGCTCATCATGGCTGGCGTTGCGCAGCAGCCGGACAGTGAGACCCGCTTCCCGCAGAACAAGCTTTTCGTGGAGCTGTTCGCAGTGTCTGTGCTGAATCTGGTCGTTTTGGCGGTCATGGCGTTGTGCGGTGTGTACAGCCTGTTTATCTGAGAACTATTCAAAAAAAGAATGGATCAACCGAAGAAAACTGTATTTTACATTGATATTTCTGACTGCTACAATAAATACAAAAGAGAGCGGGATGAACGCAGTCCCGAGAGATGATAAATGATTTCAGGAGGTATTTTTACTATGGCAACCATCGAGATGACCGCAGTTCAGGAAGAGCAGATCAAGGCTGCGCAGGAAGAGCTGGCAGAGCTGATCCGGAGCGATTTTGCCCGCATTGAGCGGATGAAGGCGGATCAGGAGGTAACAGACTTCGGCAAGCTGGACACCATCACCATCGGCGTGATGCCCGGCGATGGGATCGGACCGCTCATCATGGAGCAGGCACTCCGTGTCCTGAACGATCTGCTTGCCCCCGAGCTGGCAAGCGGCAAGGTGAAGATCCGGATGATCGAGGGTATGACCTTCGAGCGTCGTGTGGAGCTGGGCGAGAGCCTGCCGGAGGATGTTCTGGCTGCCTGCAAGGAGTGCAATGTCCTCATTAAGGGACCGTTCACTACGCCTCGTGCCGGCGAGTGCTTCCCGGATGGCACGCCGATGCCCAACATGATCTCGGCAAACAGCCTGCTCCGCCGCAGTCTGGAACTGTTTGCGGCTGTCCGTCCCATCAAGATTCCCGAGAAGAACATCGACTGGTGCTTCTTCCGTGAGAACATCGAGGGCGAGTACATCTGGGGCAACAAAGGCATTCAGGTCAACGACGACCTTGCCATTGACTTCAAGGTCCAGACCAAGCAGGGCAGCGAGCGCATTGCCCGCGTCGCGTTCGAGTATGCCCGCAAGAACGGCAAGCATAACGTGACCGCCATCACCAAAGCAAACATCGTCAAGCTGGCGGATGGCAACTTCCTGAAAGCTATCCACCGCATCGGCGAGACCGAGTACCCCGAAATCGAGGTGCAGGAGCGTCTGGTCGATGCTATGACCGCAAAGATGGCAGATCCTGAGTTCACCAAGGGCTGCGAGGTCTTTGTCCTGCCGAATTTGTACGGCGATATCGTCACCGATGCCGCCGCTGAGATGCAGGGAGGTCTGGGCAGTGCGTCCTCCTCCAACATCGGCAACAAGTATGCCCTGTTCGAGGCTATCCACGGTACTGCCCCCTACCTGATGAGCCATGACCGTGGTCAGTATGCAAACCCCTGCTCCATCATCCGCGCAGCCGGACAGCTCATGGCGCACATCGGCTTCGGAGACCGGAAGGAGAAGCTGGAAAAGGCTCTGGATATCTGCTGCAACACGGAGAAGAAGCTCGTCGTCACCACCGATAAGGACGGCGCGACCAGCGAAGAGTTCACCACCTATCTGCTGGATACCATCCACAACCTGTGACCCTCTCAGTCATCTGTGGTGAGATGTTTGTAATGCTAGGAGAGAAAAGAGAGAATCGTTATGGCAATGAATTTGACACGAAAGATCATTTCCGCACATCTGACAAAGCCCTCGGCAATGAACCCGGGCGATGAGATCTATCTGAAGTTCGACCAGACCCTGACCCATGATATCAATGCAGTCATGTGCTATCTGGCATTGGAGGGCATGGGCATCAAGCGTGTCCGCACCGATGTCTCGGTCAGTTACCTTGACCACAACCTGCTCTATGTCAACACCAACACCCCTGACGATCATATCTTCCTGACCTCCATCGCACGGAAGTATGGCATTTATCTGTCCCGTCCCGGCAATGGTATCATGCACAGCGTCCAGTATGCCCGCTTCGGCATCCCGGGCAAGACCAGCCTTGGCACGGACAGCCACACCACCACCGGCGGTGCGATCGGTATGCTGGCGATCGGCGGCGGCGGTATGGACGGCGCGACCGCAATGGCGGGTCTGCCCATCCGTCTGAAGATGCCCAAGGTCGTCCGTGTCTATCTGACCGGAAAGCTTCGTCCGGGCTGCTCCGGCAAGGACGTTATCCTCGAGATGCTCCGCCGCTACTCGGTCAAGGGGGGCTTGGGTCGTGTGTATGAATACGTCGGTCCGGGCGTCGAAACGATGGAAGTGCCCGAGCGTGCCACCATCGCCAACATGGGCGCAGAGTTGGGCGCAACCACTTCGATCTTCCCGGCAGATGAGACGGTGCGCCGCTTCTTTATCGCACAGGACCGTGAAAAGGATTTCGTGGAGATGTGTGCCGATGAGGGCTGTGAGTACGATGAGTATGTGGAGATCAATCTGAGCGAGATAGAGCCGCTGATGTCCTGCCCGCACTCTCCCGATAACGTCCATAAAGTCTCTGAAATTGAGAAGAAGCCCGTGCAGCAGGTCTTTATCGGAAGCTGCACCAACGGCAGCTACACTGATATTGCCCGCGCCGCACTGGTGTTCAAGGGTCGCCATGTCAACGACGATGTGAGCTGCACCTGCGGTATCGCAACACGCCAGATCTATAAGCAGCTTCTCCATGACGGTTATCTGGATATGCTGGTGGACGCAGGCGTGCGTCTGATCGAGATCTCCTGCGGTCCGTGCTGCGGCATCGGTCAGACTCCGCCGACCAATGGTGTTGCTGTCCGCACCTCCAACCGCAATTTCAAGGGTCGCAGCGGCAGCGCAAACGCGCAGCTCTATCTTGTCAGTCCTGAAACAGCAGCGGCAACCGCCGTTGCGGGCACGTTCACGACGGCTGAGGAGATCATGGGCGAGGACGTGAAGATTTTGGCAGACGTCCATGAGCCGGAGCACTATTTCATTGATGATTCGATGTTCATCAAACCGCTGTCGGATGAAGAGCTGGAAAAGGTCGAGATTGTCCGTGGTCCAAACATCAAGCCGCTTCCCATCCCGGAAAAGCCGGAAGAGAATCTGGACGCGAAGATCAGCCTGAAGGCAGGTGATAACGTCACCACCGACGACATCACTCCGGCATCGGCAGAGTTCAGCTCCATGCGCTCCAATATGCCGCTGATGGCGCAGTACGCTTATTGCCGGTACGATCCGGAGTTCTCCAAGCGCGCGCAGAGCTATGGCAAGAGCATTATCATCGGCGGAGAGAACTATGGTCAGGGTTCTTCCCGTGAGCATGCCGCTATCACCCCGATGTTCCTCGGTGTGAAGGCTGTCATTGCCAAAAGTATGGCGCGCATCCATAAGAACAACCTCATCAATCATGGCATTGTGCCGATGATTTTTGCCGATCCGACGGATTATGATAAGCTGAACCTGTCGGACGAGCTGTACATCCCGAACTTCCGTGAGCAGATCAAAACCAAGCGTGTCACCATCGAGGACAAGACCGCAGGCGTTTCTTTTGACGCAGTGCTGGAGCTGTCGGATGATGAGGTCGGTGTGATCCTGGACGGCGGTCAGCTCCGCTATGTGCAGGAGCAGCTCAAGAAAAACTGACATCTACAAGAGTTTCTTCTCTTCTTCCTAACGAAGGCTCGTACCGCCGATAAGGTACAGCAAAACACCCGCATTCGGGAGCGAAAATCTCCGGAATGCGGGTATTTTGCGTTCGGATGAAATCAAGTGATCCTTAATCGGTATGATGAGGTGGGGAGGATAAAGACGTTTTGCCGGCTTTACGGAGGATGCGGTGATAGCTGGGGGAATCTGCGTCAGGTACAGAGATGGAAATCAAAAAGCCGTCATGAATGAACTGCTCGATGCGATACGCAAACCAGCCATCGCTGACGCTGAGCTGATATTTCCCCATAACGCTGCCAATCAATTTTGCCTCAAAGAACTCTTCAGGCTGTGCGTCCAGCTCCCGGCGGAGGAAACTGTCGTAGAAGTCCTCCGGCACGCTGACGAGCTGGCCGTTCACAAAGGCACGAAGCGGCGCGTTCTCTTCCCGAAGCTGCGCCCAGCGGCTCGCCAAACCGGAGAGGTAATTCTTTGGCAGACGGGTTCCGTTTTGTGCCAGACGGCCCCATTCTTCCGGGGAGACCTCGCCAAAGCTGGTGCGGCTGACGACGACGCCATTCCGCCGCTCCTCAAAAGGCGGCAGGGAGACCAGCGTGATGTCCGGCGCCAGTTTGGCCGAAGAAAGCTGTGCCGCCAGCCAGTACAGACCGCACTGCTCATCGGGCGAACTGCTGCACCAGACCCGAATCGCCTCGCCCTGACGGACTCGTTTTAAGAGTGCTTCAAGATTTTTCCGGGTGCAGTCAAGAAATTCAGCAGCAACGTCGGTATCGTCTGCCGGATAGAAGCCAGTCAGCAGACGCAGAGCTTCTAAGCGTTTTTCGCCGAGACAGTCCGGGCGGTCATCGCGGAGTTCTCCGACACTGAACGCGGCAGAAAGAGCGAGAACATCTGCCGGACTGCCATCCAGCGGAACCGAAGATTCGATTCTCCGGCGTCGCTCTTCTTGGAACTCTCGTTTGGCTGTCTCAATCTCCCCGTCCGTTGCAGGGCGTCCGTCTTCGTGGGTGATGACGACGCCAATTGCACCGCCGAGGTCAAACGTGGAACCAATGCCGCATTTCAGGCTCCCGGCAGCACTTTCGTTGAACAAAACTTCCAGCATGGGCGTTCCCTCCTGTATGAGGTCAATCCAGTTTCAGCTCCTCGGCCATTGCGTCGATATCCTCGGGGGAAAAATCGCCCAGAGGAAGAATGAGACGGGCAAGCGTTTCGGGCGGAAGAGCGCGGAGAAGCTCGCTCTCGTCGGCGGCAGAGCCGGACGGCGCAAGCACGGTGCTTTCGCCGTCGCTGCCCGTTTCGATGCGGGCATGATGTCCGGTGGCGATGTACTGAACACCCAGTTTGTCGGCGGCGGTCAGCAGAGCATCCATCCGCGCGGCGATATTCGTCTGTTCCAGAGCCGTCAGTGCGGCGGCGTTCAGGGTGATGCACTCAATGCCGAGCTTGACTGCTGCTTTCTTTGCGATCTGTATGATCTGGGCTTCCTCAGGAGTATCGGACAGCTTGACGACGGCACTGACGACAGCAAAGCCCTGCTGTTGCAAAATGCGGACGACTGCGCTGGAATCACGGCTTCCGGTCAGACCGACCAGAACTCTGTCCTGCGTTTCGTAGGTGTCGAACCCGTTTCCGGGCAAAAATGTGTCGCTCATCTTCCTTGCCTCCCGCCATGTGCCTGGCTCTGCGCGACCGCAAGCTGGTCGCAGCGTTCGTTTTCCGGGTGTCCGGCATGACCCTTGACCCAGACGTAAGTGATCTTGTGGCGCGCCTCCTGCTCAAGTGCCTGTGCCCAGAGGTCGGGGTTGAGGGCAGGGGAACCATCGGACTTTTTCCAGCCGCGGCGTTTCCAGCCCTTTGCCCAGCCCTTTTCCAGCCCGTTGATGACGTACTGGCTGTCCGAGCAGAGCCGCACCTCGCAAGGCTCTTTCAACTGACGCAGTGCTTCGATGAAGGCAGTCAGCTCCATCCGGTTGTTGGTGGTGGAGTCGTCGCCGCCGCTCAGCTCTTTCTCGTAGACCTTGCCGTTGAAGCGGTAGCGCAGGACTGCGCCCCAGCCACCCGGTCCGGGATTTCCGCTGCACGCGCCGTCGGTGTAAACTTCGACTTGTTTCATGTCTTTCTCCTGATGGGTGAAATTAGCATACCTTTATTTAGAGCTATTTTCTGCGTTCTGTCAAGAGGAAACGCATAAATCACCGCCGAAATGCCAAACCTTGGAATTGACAAAAAGGGCGAGAAATACTATACTTGTTCCAACGAAATGCGTATAGGAGCACCCGGCAGACGTGTGCTCAGGGCGTTCCCACGGATGTGCCGCGGTCGCATCGAACAGATGGACTGTACAGGCCGGAAACTCTTGCGGAACCACCAGCGTTCCAGAAAAAACGCTGAAGCAATAAATTCTATACGGAACAGTCGAGAAAGCATTGCGAAAAACCGCTTTCTCCCAGACAGCGCAGACCATCCGCCCAAAGGATGAGCCTGTGCTTTGCGATTATTTTTTGGAGGTACGAATGGCACAGACAAAAGAAACTCATGCACCCGTGAATGGCGCGCACCACTCCCACACCGCGAATGAAGCAGGTGAAAAGCGTCCCCGCACTACCCGCCGCCCTTATTACAATCGGCGTCCCCGCCGTCCGCAGCAGCCCAAGGAGACGGCGGTGCCTATCCATATTTATCCGCTGGGAGGTCTGGGCGAGGTCGGCAAGAACATGACCGTCTATGAGTGCTGCGGCGATATGATCATCGTGGACTGCGGTCTTGTCTTCCCGGACAGCGATATGTTCGGTATCGATCTCGTCATCCCCGATTTTACCTTTGTGATGCAGAACAAGGACAAGATCAAGGGACTGCTCATCACACACGGTCACGAGGATCACATCGGCAGCATTCCATATCTGCTCCAGAAGCTTGACCTGCCCATCTACGGCACACGCCTGACCTGCGGATTGATCAAAAATAAGCTGGAGGAATTCGGTCTGGCAGGCAAGACCAAGTTCGTCGAGATCACTCCGAAGCAGAAATTCAGGCTGGGCTGCTTTACCATCGAACCCATCCATGTCAACCACTCCATTCCGGATTCGCTGGCGTTTGCCATCGACAGTCCGGCGGGTACGATCATCCAGACGGGCGACTTTAAGATTGATTACACTCCACTGGCATGCGGCGTGACTGACTTGACGACCCTTTCCGAATACGGGCAGAAGGGCGTTCTGGCTTTGCTGAGCGATTCCACCAACTCAGAGCGTCCGGGTTTTACCGCCACGGAGCAGAAGGTTGCGGCAGGCGTCCGCAGCCTGTTTGCACGGGCGCGGAACAAGCGCATCATCATTGCGACCTTTGCGTCCAATATCTATCGCGTCCAGCAGATCATCGATCTTGCCGTGGAGGATGGACGCAAGGTAGCGTTCAGTGGACGGAGCATGGTGAACAACACGGCGATGGCGCAGGAGCTGGGCTATATGCACATTCCGGAAGGAACGCTCATCAGCATGGATGACCTGAACCAGTACCCGCCGGAGCAGGTGGTGCTCATCACCACGGGCAGTCAGGGTGAGCCGCTGAGCGCGCTGTCCCGAATGTCTACATGCAGCCACCGTCAGGTGCGGGTCGGTCCGGGAGACTTCATCATCATCTCCGCCAATCCCATCCCCGGCAATGAGAAGAGCGTGACGAAGATCGTCAATGGGCTGCTTCTGCTGGGCGCGGAGGTTATTTATGAGAGCATGTATGATGTTCATGTTTCCGGTCACGCCTGCCAGGAAGAGCAGAAGCTCATGCTGACCCTGACAAAGCCGAAGTATTTCCTGCCGGTTCACGGTGAGTATAAACAGTTGAAAAAGCATGCCCTGACCGCTGCCAGCCTCGGCATCCCGACCAGTAATATCCTGATCGCGGAGAACGGCTCGAATGTGATCCTGACGCAGGATGAGATCAAGCTGGGCGAGCCGGTCACAGCCGGTGCGGTCATGGTCGATGGTCTGGGAGTCGGTGATGTCGGGAATGTTGTCCTGCGTGACCGCAAGCACCTGTCTGAGGACGGACTTGTCATCATCGTGGCAACGGTTGACAGCAAAACAGGAAAGGTTCTCGCCGGTCCGGATCTTGTGAGTCGCGGTTTTGTTTATGTGCGGGAGAACGAAAGCCTGATGGACGGTGCGCAGAGCATCGTGGAGACGGCGTTTGACCGCTGCGCAGAGGAGCATGTCCGAGACTGGAACAGCGTCAAGACCCGGGTGCGTGAAGCACTGAGCAGCTATATCTACCGCCGTACCAAGCGCAGTCCGATGATCCTTCCCATCCTGATGGAGGTCTGAGTCCAGCGCAAGGCAGATCACCCGGAACACCCACGATCAGGAGGCATAGTGCATGAAACAAAAACCAAGAAGGACGCTGGAAATGCTGACAGTCAGTCTGGCGATTCTCTGCGGGCTGCTGGTACTCGTATTGCTGGTGCAGCGTCCGGCGATCTGGCCGCTGTTGCTGATCCTGGTGGTGCTGTGGGGCGTTGCGGTCGGAGTGTTCCGGTACAGGCTGCGCAGCTGGGTCTCGCAGTGGGTCTGCGGAAGCGATTTTGAGAAAGCGAAAACGAAATTCAGCCTTGAACCGCTTCCACAGCCCGCAGTTATCCTTTCGGGGGAGACGGTGCTGTGGTATAATGCGTCCTTTCGGGAACGCATCCTGAAGGGGAATGACTTGCTGGTGAGCCGTGTGCAGAAGGTGCTGCCCGGTCTCGATTTGCAGATCACCCGTACCTCGGAAGGACAGCAGTTGAACCTGTGCGACGGCGTGTGGAACATCCACAGCTCCACGGTGCCCGGTAATGCCGAGTCCATGACGCTGCTTGTTTTCAACGATGAGACAAAGCTCCGCAGGGTCGAGGCAGAGTACAAGGCAAGCCGCCCGGGATATCTGGTTTTTCTGGTGGACGGCTACGATGATGTGTTCAGCGACATGCTGGACAGCGAGCGCGCTCGTCTGCTGGAGGGAATCAACCGTGTTCTTGAGGATATGATCGGGCGGGGCACGGGTTTTTTGCGCCGTGTCGCCAGCGGTCGCTACATTGCGGTCGTGGAGGAGCGACAGCTTGAGCAGCTCTCCAAACGCGGCTATGATGTTCTGGACAAGATCCGTGCCCTTGACCCCAGCGTGAACCTGTCCATCTCCATCGGCGTTGGACGCGGCGCGAAGACTCTGCGGGAAGCACAGGATATGGCGGTGCAGGCACTGGATATGGCGCAGGGACGTGGCGGTGATCAGGTCGCTGAAATGACGCCGGACGGCTTCACCTTCTATGGCGGCATAAGCCACGGCGTGGAGAAGCGGAGTAAGGTCCGCAGCCGTATCGTTGCCGACCAGCTTGTAAAGCTGATCAAAGAAGCCGACCATGTTGTTATCATGGGTCACCGGATGAGCGATCTGGACGCCATCGGCTCGGCAGAGGGCGTTCTGCGTATTTGTAAAATCTGCAATGTCCCTGCGGTCATTGCCGTACGGCGGGACGCAACGCTGGCAAAAAGCCTGATCGACGCTCTGGTAAAGGCGGGACAGGAGGATGACTTCATCGACCCGAAAGCCGCTCTTCCTATCATCTCGAAAAAGACTCTCTGCATCGTCGTGGACACCTATCAGGTCAACCTCGTCGAGAGCAAGGAAATATTGGAAAAATGCGGTAAGGTTGCCGTGATCGACCACCATCGCAAGGGCGTTGGTTTCATTGAGAATCCGGCTCTGGTCTGCCACGAACCGTATTCGTCCTCCGCCAGCGAGCTTGTTACAGAGCTGCTGCAATACGTCGGGGAGCGGGACGACAAGCCCAATCGGGTCGAAGCGGAAGGACTGCTGTCCGGCATCATGCTGGACACACGGGATTTCACCCTACATACCGGCGTCCGGACCTTTGAAGCAGCCGCCGCACTCCGCCGCTACGGTGCGGAGACAGAGCGGGTGCGTCAGCTCTTCGATGTGACGATGGCGGAATACAATGCCAAAGCTGCTCTGGTCGAGGCGGCGCAGATGTATAAAAACTGTGCGATCTCGGTCAGCGGTGAGATCGCGCCGGAAGCGCGTGTTGCCGTTGCACAGGCAGCGAACGACCTGCTTACCATCCAGAATGTGGAGGCAAGCTTTGTCGCTGTGCAGGCGGGCACGGGCGTGAACATCTCCGCCCGCAGCATGGGCGCAGTGAATGTGCAGGTCATTATGGAAAATCTGGGCGGCGGCGGGCATCAGACGATGGCGGCGGCGCAGCTCAAGCATATCACGCCGGAGGCGGCACGGGCACGCATCCAGACCGCCATCGACCGGTACCGCGAGTCGCAGAAAAAGAGCGGTTCCGAGGAAGAAATAAAACAGGAGAAACAACGATGAAACAGTATGATTACCTGATCGTAGGCGCGGGTCTTTACGGCGCAGTGTTTGCCAACGAAGCAAAAAAGGCGGGCAGACGCTGTCTCGTCGTTGACAAGCGAAGCCATATTGCGGGCAACATTTACACTGAGTCTGTGGAGGGAATCAATGTCCACCGCTATGGTGCGCATATCTTCCACACCAACAATAAGCAGGTCTGGCAGTACGTCAATCAGTTCGCCGAGTTTAACCGCTACACCAACAGCCCTGTGGCGAATTATCACGGCGAGATCTATAACCTGCCGTTCAATATGAACACTTTCAATAAGATGTGGGGCGTTGTGACTCCCGCCGAGGCAAAGGCGAAGATCGAGGAGCAAAAGGCGGAGGCAGGCATCACCGACCCGCAGAACCTTGAGGAACAGGCAATCAGTCTGGTCGGCACGGACATCTACGAAAAGCTTATCAAGGGCTATACGGGTAAGCAGTGGGGACGTCCTTGCACGGAACTGCCCGCTTTCATCATCAAACGGCTTCCGGTTCGCTTTACCTATGATAACAACTACTTCAACGCATTGTATCAGGGAATCCCGAACGGCGGCTATACGGCGATGGTCGAAAGGATGCTGGACAGCGTGGAAGTTCGCCTGAATGTGGATTATCTGGCGGATAAGGCTGCGCTGGACGCACTGGCAGATAAGGTGATTTACACCGGTCCGGTAGACGCTTACTTCGATTATAAGCTGGGCGAATTGCAGTACCGCAGTGTCCGGTTTGAGACAGAGATTCTCGATACCGATAATTATCAGGGCAATGCCGTCGTCAACTATACTGACGCTGAGACTCCCTACACCCGCATCATTGAGCATAAGCATTTCGAGTTCGACACGCAGCCCAAGACCGTCATCAGCCGTGAATACAGCGCGGAGTGGAAGAAGGGCGACGAGCCGTACTATCCGGTCAACGATGACAAGAACGGTGAACTTTACGCTGAGTACAAGAAGATGGCGGACGCTGAGCCGAACGTCATCTTCGGCGGTCGTTTGGGTGAGTACAAGTATTACGATATGGATAAGGTCATCGAGGTGGCACTGTCCGTGGCAGAGAAAGAGCTTGCGTAAAGATTTTCTCAGTCTGTTGTGCAGAAAGGGGCTGTTTTGCAACAGCCCCTTTTGAAAAACCGGACGAACAGAAGGAGATTCGCCCCGACACGGCTGGTTTCATTGATATGGGAGGAAAGGCTTTATGAAAATTATCGTGATCGGCGCAGGTGCAATGAGCTGTCTGTATGGCGCGTATCTGAGCAAACACAACGACGTGACGGTGCTGGATGTCTACGAGCCGCAGGTGGAAAGCATCAACCGGAACGGTGTTACTGTGCTGGAAGAAGATGGTACGGAGCAGCATTTTTCCGATATCCATGCGATGAAGTCCGGCACTTGCAAAGAGGTGGCCGATTTGGTTATCATTTTCGTCAAATCCACCCACACCGAAAGTTCGCTGGAGGAAAACAAGGAGCTGTTCGGCGAAAACACCCTTGTGATGACTCTGCAAAATGGCGCAGGCAACGATCGTAAAATTGCAAAGTACGTCAAGATGGAGAATATTATCATCGGCACCAGCAAGCACAACTCGGTAAATCTCGGTGACGGCAAGATCCGCCACAGCGGAAACGGCGTGACTACCATCGGCAGCAATCTGGAAGAAAACACCCATCTGCAGACGGTGGCAGATTTGCTGACCGAAGCAGGTTTCCAGTCTGCCATTTCGGACGACATTCAGCGCATCATCTGGAGCAAGCTGTTCGTGAACCTGTCCATCAACACCTTTACAGCTATCACCGAAACACCCATCGCCTACATGATCGAGAACCAGTACGCATGGGACTTTGCTGAGAAAATGATCTGCGAAGCCGTAAATGTGGCTGAGGCAGACGGTACCCACTTCTCCTACATGGAGGTGCTGGACATGGTGCATCACGTCTGCGAGAATGCCGGCAAAGGTTATTCCTCTATGTATCAGGACGTGAAACGCTGCATTCCCACGGAGATCGATGCCATCAATGGGGCCATCGTGGAGCAGGCTCGCCGCTACAATGTGTGGGTGCCCTACAATAGCTTAATTGTTGACCTGATCCACGCCATCGAGGGTGCGTATCAGTATCGGAAGGGCTGATTCTGTCAGCTAACGTTAAAGCAGAAGACCAGAGTTGTAAAGCTTTTCGGCTGAATAACTCTGGTCTTTTTGTTGGGGCTTGTGCAACAGTACCTTTTATGCACTTGAACTCGCAGTCTCTCAGATGCGAACGAATACGCTATCGATAGACTGTTCTTTGGTTTTGACAAGAAGTTAACAATTACAAATTGACAAGGACATGCGTACATGATAGACTTTATGTAATGGAAAATTGAGGACGACCGATAAAGTACGCGAGGAGATGCTTATATGAGCATAACGATAACAAAAAAACGGCTTCAGCACGTTCTGGATGCTATTGATGAGAATATTTTCTATAAAGATACAGAAGGGCGTTATGTGCTTGCGACACATGTC
>CAVEGP010000044.1:0-17022 GCA_963615155.1 Bacteroides uniformis
GCCTGCACGTCCAGGACCTTTTAATAGCGAAAGATCGGCGGCAATTGGGTTGCACTGGAACAGGTGAAGCACCTCCGCCAGCAGTTTTACCTGCTCCTCGATTTTAAGCTGGCAGAATGCTGTGCGCTTTTGAAGCAGAAAATCACACTGTTTTTTAAAACGCTTTGCATAGAGGCTGTTTTGCAGCAGAGCAATATAGGCATCATACAGTTTGAGGTTTTCCTCTGCCGTGAGCTTGTCAAACTCCGGAATGATCTCAAGCGTCTCCCTGTGGATCTTGCATCGCTCAAGATATTTGCTGATCCGTTTGATATACTTTTCCTGCTCCGGTGTCGTCCGCAGCTCAGTGGCGGAACGGAAAATGAGGCTGTCACCTGTACGACCGGAAAGTGTCATGGGGAAGCCATCCCATTTGAACAGCGTACCGATTTTGATCTCGGGGATCAAAATATCAACATGATCAACCTTGAGTTGCTCTGCAAGGTAGCGGCACAATGCCTCCGGGTCACGCTTAAATGTCGGTGCCAGATAGAGCGGCACGCATTCAATGGACTTCTGGCGTTTTTTCTTCATCGTATAGGCTATAAGCGTGTAATACGAACCGGTAAGCTTGTTGTATCCACCATAGCGGTCAACCGGATCCCCATTCTTAAGTGGAAGCTGTCCTTTGCCTTTTTTCATGGGCTGCAGATCAAACAATGCGCCATGCACCTCGACAGCGTAGCGTGTTACAAGCGGGTCGTTTTTTACCATGCGTGCCTGCACAGTTTTAATGCTGCCGTCTTCGCCTTTTTTCCAAATAATGCGCTCGCCCTTCACGGTGTCCAGCTTACGGAAGATCGTTTCGGTTTTCAGGCTATATTCCTGTCCGCTCTGTACAAAGCGCAGCGGATTACGAGTAAACTTTTCGTGATAGACATTGCCGACAACCGCATTCAGGTAAGCATCCTTTGCATGGTGGAAGTCATTGGCGTCACGACTCTTTACAAAATCGAACTCGTGACGGAAATCGGAGACAAGACCCGCCTTTACGTATACGATCTCGCTGTGCGGGAACATCTGCCCCAAAAGCTGTGCCGCCGCCTTGGTGGACTGTCTTGTTTCCACAAGCTGACTGTTGATAAAGCCTGCAAGTTCGTCTGCCGTAAACGGCGTGATTCTGGTAAGGCGGTCGTACTTTTTCTTGCTGATAAATCCATTTTTCAGCAGCATCTGCCAAAGCCCCTGCTGGCGCATCTCTTGCGGCAGCGGGTAGTGGTCGGTTTTCAAGCCGTTCAGGGTACGCTTTACAAGGACACGGTTATCAAGGCTGTCGTCCTTGATTTTTGCCTGCGGGTAAATGTGGTCAATGTCATAAAGCCTTGACTTATCCTCCCCCTCGTGCATCAGATCCTCAAGGCGGATCGGCTCGCCGCTGTACATGCAACGTCCTCTTTGCGTATAGTACAGATACAGCTTGTCGCTTCGCAGCTTATCCTCCGGCAGTGCCTCAATCTCCTTGCACCAGTCACGGGTGTCATCCTTGCACTTGCTGTAAAGCTCCAAAAGCTTGTCTTTGCGTGAAACGGTGCGATTGTTCTTCTGGTCGGGCAATGCGCCTCGTGCCATTTCGACAAAAATTTGGGAAGGGTCTTTGCCCATGATCTTACGGATCTCTTTGACGATAAGCAGTGTCTGCCAAAGCCCCCGCTTTACGGCGGGAGATACATACAAATCTTTTATAAGATGATCATAGTCAAACTTTCTCCTTGAATCGTTCCTCTCTGCATTGTACTGTTCCACTGCCCTTGCAAAGCCAAACGCATCGCTCAGCAGCTGCATCAGGTTATTGTTGGTCTCCCACAGCATGTCCATAATGCAGTGGCATTCCCCTGTGACCGTATCGACCTGCATGATCTCTGTCAGGAACTTTTTGGACAATCTGCCCCAGCCGGCAAACTTCAGAGAACACACCTTGCGCAGAATCGCTTCATCCGCTCGTTCGCCCAAGATATCCTTTACACGGTGGCGCAGCATTTTCTGGCTGTCACCGGAAACTGTCAATGTGAAGATCAATTCTTCCAGTGTTTCGCTATCCAATGGGTCGCTGGCAAACAGGTTTTTCAGCTTCAGAACCGGAGTCATGCTGGCTTTAAAGTCGCCGTCAATACCGGAAATATCATCCTTTGTCACACTTATGTTCTGCGATTTCAAAAATGTTACCAGTTTTTTGACCGTGACCTTTCCTCCGTTGGCAGCACAGAAGAGCTCCTCAAAAATTTTCTGTTTCAGCTCTACGCTTATTTTTTCTCCGCGTATGCGCAGGTTGTTCAGCTCGTTCAGCACCATAAATCTACAATACAGCTCAGAGTTAAGCGGCAAAACCTCTTCGCCCACAAGGTAAGTACAGGTAGACGTCATACGGCGGATAAACTGATCCTCGCTGGCTTTTTCATCCACGACCTGCTCAAAATTCCACGGCAGGATCGGTGTGTCGCATTTTTTAACGACCCAGCAGAATCCCTTTTCACGGTGAGCGTCATTGAGTGGTCCAACGTAATAGGGGATGCGGAATGTAAGCAGCCTGCCGATTTTATAAGTCGGGGTATAGCCGTTTTGATCCTCTTTTGTAAGGAATGGATAAAACTGCTGCATATTTTGCAGGATGGCGTCCAGCTCCTGCTTCTGTGCCTGATAGGGGATCAGGCTGTTCTCTTTGCTGATTTGCCGTGGCAGCAATGTTCCATTTTCCAGCTCCTGATACAGTGCTGCAACATTTGGGTCAAGGTCTTTTTTATCCCAGACGTTTTTCAGCTCTTTTTTCAAAAATGCATAAAAATCATCTTTGCCGCAGCGCACGGTTTGTTTTTTGCCTTGACCGCAGTTCGTGCTGCCGATATAAGAAGCGTAATTATCTTTTACGTTTGCGGCACGAAAGACCTTGCTGTACTTTTCCAGCGCATACTGGCGCACAAGCTCTTTAAGCTGCCTCAGCTCCGTGCGATGCTTGTCAAATTGCTCAATTTTCACCTGAGAGATCGTTTTCCCTTCCGGCAAAAGCTTTGCAAAGACAGCCCAACTGTAAATAGCACCGGCGCAGCGCAAAAGCGTGAAACGCTCCTCCCCCAAAGTGTCGGCAATTGTGGTGTCCAATTCCTCAATTGCCTTTTCTTTAAAGCTTATCGTACCGAGTTCATCCAACGATTCGTCCGCGAAAATGTCGCCGACAGACGTTTTCGCGCCCGTCAGAAGCTTTGCCAGTGCTTTCAGGCAGTCCGCTTCCCGATCGCTTTCTCCCTCGCCAAACAAATTTGTCAGCCTCTTGGTTTTCGTCGTGACTTTGAGATCCGCATCCAGAAGTGTCTGCGCCACCTCGGCTTCTATATCCAACGGCAATCCGATCTCGAGCGCATCCTCAACCGCGCCGCAAAGCCGCACCCATACCTCACGAAAAGAGCGTGCGCTTTCCAGTGATTGACCTTCATTCAGGAAATGCCCACGGTTTTTGACGATGTGCGCAACCGCAAGATACACCAGCCGGATATCAGGCTTGGCATTACAGGTCATCAGATCCCACCGTAGGTGATAGATTGTCGGGTATTTCTTATGGTAATCCCTGTCCGTAAAATCACGGTCATGAAACAGCGTGTCCGCTCCATCCACATTTTTATCTTCTTCCCAGTAGCGGCTTTCGCTCAATCTTGCAAAAAACGACGGATCGACGCTTGTCACTTCTGCGTCAAATATTTCACGCAGCAGCTTCAAACGCCATTTTTTGCGGTCTGTCCGCCGTCTGGCACTGCGATATCCGCGACGCTCCTCCGCGGTCTTTCCGCTGTCAAAAAGACGCACGCCCCATAGAGATTTGCCATTCTTTTTCACGACCGAATAATCCGGCTCTACCACCGCCCAGCCAACAGAATCCGTTCCGCCATCCAAACCGATAAAATATTCCTTGCGCGCATCCATCTTGACAAAACCTCCAACGTGTGTTATCTTGTAGACAGTTCCAATTGGTTTGACCACTATAAGGAATTATACTACGAGTTCAAATACAATTTTTTCAAATCGCTCCCTGTGAGCCCTCACTGTGTGAGATGAAAGGAATCGCTTCGGCGGTTTCTTTTTTGTTTGCAGTAAAACTTTTCTCTTGAAAAAAATGACCATCTTTTTCTCATAATACCATTTTCATTCCTTAGTTACAATACAAACCGCACTTGTATCCATCTTTTGATGAATATCAGAGAAATCCATTTCCGCACTTCGTTATACTGTACGTTTTTAGGATCAGCCGAAGCACAAATCAGGTTCGTGATATAAGAGTGTGACGCAATTGATGCAGTGTGAGCCGTGAAAACATTGCCATGGACTCTTGACAATAGCACAGGGACGTGATAAAATGCACAAAAAGTAAAGGTGCGGGTTTTCCGCACTTGCTTTTTCTATTATGATAACAGAAAGCCTCTACACACTTTCTCATCCATCCATGAACTGAATAGAGAACAAAAAGGTTAGGATAGTATGGAAAACACAGAGTATATCCTGCAGGTAAAAAACCTGCATACCTTCTTTTACAAAGAGGGTGTGGAGCTCCGTGCGGTCGATGGTGTGGATCTTGCGTTGCGTAGAGGCAAAACGCTGGGCATTGTCGGAGAATCCGGCAGTGGCAAAAGCGTGACATCATTGTCTGTTATGGGACTTCTCACCGGCACCACGGGCAAAGTGGTGGACGGTGAAATTTTTTTTAACGGGGAAGATCTGCTCAAGATGAGCAAGGGCGAGCAGCGGACCATCCGCGGTAGCAAAATATCCATGATATTCCAAGAGCCGATGACCAGCCTGAACCCGGTGCTGACCATTGGCGAGCAGGTGCGTGAGGCTGTGATGATTCACCAGAAGGTAGGGCGCCGTGAGACTCAGCAGCTGGCTATGGAGGAGCTGCGCCGCACCGGTATTCCCCGGGTGGAGCACGTCATGAAGGAGTATCCCTATCAGCTTTCAGGTGGTCAGAGGCAGCGTGTTATGATCGCCATGGCTCTCATCTGCAAGCCGCAGATCCTGATTGCCGATGAGCCCACCACGGCACTGGATGTAACCATTCAGGCTCAAATTCTGGACCTTATTAATGAACTCAAGCAGGAGAGCGGCACTTCGGTGCTGTTCATCACCCACGACTTGGGCGTCGTGGCTGAGACTTGCGATGATGTTGCAGTTATGTACTGTGGTCGGGTGCTGGAGAGTGGCTCGGTCTATGAGATATTCGATAACCCCTCGCACCCCTATACCGAGGGTCTACTCCGCTCCATTCCCCGTATCGGGATGAATGCGGAGGTACTGGAGTCTATCCCCGGTAATGTGCCCGACCTGCGCGCCCTGCCGCAGGGTTGCAAGTTTGCACCCCGCTGCAAATACGCACAGGAAAAATGTCGTCAGCAGGAGCCGCCCTTCTTTTCCGTAGGGCAGAATCATCTAAGCCGCTGCTGGCACTGTGAAGGAAAGGGGGAGCTGAGCCATGAGTAATGATACCCTGCTGCAGGTCGAGGGTCTAAAGGTCTGGTACCCAGTGTCCAATGGTCCCTTCCGCAAAAAGGGCTATGTCCGCGCAGTGGACAGTGTGACTTTTCAGGTCCACAAAGGCGAGGTATTTGGCATCGTGGGCGAGTCCGGCTGCGGAAAATCCACGTTGGGACGCGCCATCTGCAAACTGACAGATTCCACTGAGGGTATGATATTCTTGGACGGAGAGGACATCTCCGACTATACGCCGGCCCAGATGCGGCCTGTACGCAAAAAAATACAGATGGTCTTTCAGGACCCCTACGCTAGTCTGGACCCCCGCATGACGGTGTTCGAGATCGTGGCGGAGCCCTTGCGCATCCATAACCTCTGCAAGGATGAAGAGGAATTAAAAAAGCGGGTGTTCTCCCTGTTGGAGGAGGTGGGTTTGGCCGAATATCAAGCCTACAAATACCCTCATGAATTCTCGGGCGGTCAGCGCCAGCGCATCGGTATTGCCCGGGCACTGGCGGTAGATCCCAGCCTCATCATTGCCGATGAGCCGGTGAGCGCACTGGATGTCTCCATCCAGTCTCAGGTGCTCAACCTGCTCAACCGTCTGAAGAGGGAGCGCAACCTGACCTATATTTTTGTTGCACATGACCTAAGCGTCATCGAGTTCATCAGCGACCGGGTGGGCGTGATGTACTTGGGCGACTTTGTGGAGCTGGCCGATAAGAACGAGCTCTACCAGCACCCGCTCCACCCCTATACTCAGGCTCTGCTGGCAGCGATTCCGGTGCCGGATCCCCGCCACAAGAACCAGCACATCCACCTGGAGGGTAATGTGCCCTCGGCCCTCAATCCGCCGTCGGGCTGCAAGTTCCGCACCCGGTGCAACAGATGCATGGAGATCTGCAAAACGGAAGTGCCTCAGCCCCGCCGTGTAACTCCCAACCATGTGGTCTGTTGCCATATGTACGACAAGACACAGGAGGATGTATGAAAAAGCCCATCATCGGGATATTAACCTTTGTGAACCAGGAGAACAGGCCACAGTTCCCCAACCAGCAGGTATCAGTCACGGTACAGAACACCGCTTATGTGGATTCCATTGCCGAAAATGGCGGTGTACCACTGCTTCTCCCAGTGCTGCCGCTGGAGCAGCTGTTGCCGCTATATGAGTTGTGCAACGGCTTCCTGCTGCCGGGCGGCATGGATGTGGATCCGCAGCTTTACGGCGAGGAGCCCATCCCCGGCTTTGACTGTGCCGATGCCGTACAGGATGCCCATTGGCTGACCTGTTGCCGCTATGCGGTGGAGCACCATAAGCCACTGTTCGGCATCTGCAGGGGCGTTCAGATTCTGAATGTTTTCTGCGATGGTACATTGTATCAGGATCAGCCCAGCCAGTATAAAGGAAATGGGCTGCTCCGCCATCAGCAGAAATATGACCGTCGCCGCAGCACACACAGCGTAGAGGTGATCGAGGGGACCGAGTTGGCTCGGCTGCTACATAGCGGCCATATGCTGGTGAACAGTATGCACCACCAGTCGGTGCACAGGCTGGGCAGGGGGCTCATTGTATCAGCTACGGCCCCGGACGGTATCATTGAGGCTGTGGAAAACGCAGATGGCAGCATCCTCGGCGTGCAGTGGCACCCGGAAGAGTTGCGGCAGACCGAACCGAAGATGAATGCCCTTTTTGCGGACTTCGTCCATCGGTGCGGACTGTCCGTTGAGTAACCACACAAAAAGAAGAACGGCATTCACGGTCTTTTAAAAAGGACGTGAATGCCGTTCTTTTTCGCCAAAACGCAAGGATGACTGTATTCTATCGAAGAACATCTGCTGCGTGCGCGGCAAAAGAATTACTTTATCAGGCTCAAAACATATCTATTATATTGGATTATGGAAAAAGTTATCTTCTTTTTTTGTATAAAGCACTAAATTGCTGAGAACAGGAGAAGATGTTATTGATAAAATTAAACGATTTTCAATACAAAATCAATGGCAAAAAAGAGAAGAAAGTGAGAAGCATCAGAGATAACCGTAGCGATGGCGGACGACGTGCTCCTGGAACAGGTCGATGAAAGCCAAAGCTTCGGCAGAGAGCGAGATGCCTTTGCGGGAAACGAATCCAAGCTCCGACTGGAACGGACAGCTTTTCAGCCGGAAGTTTCGGCGCGGGTAGGAGGTGGTGTTCTCCGACGCACTTTTGAGAGTGTAGATGCTGTTGATATACCAGCAGTCGATGGTGTCCATCAGCTCGTACAGGGTGGCGCGGGAGTTGGTGGTGATAAGGCTCTTGGTCCCGGAAAACCCGAGATGGTGCAGGATATCACGGAACCCGGCCTCCTCGATGACGATGGGCGGCAGGTTCTGTAGCTGCTCAATGGACACTGCAGCGTCCTCAAGATAGAACAAGGGAGAGCCCCGACCCACTGTCACTCCCAGATCGAGAGTGATGATGGGCTGGAACTTGAGCTCCATGGCGTCCAGTTGAGCCGTGTAGATGTCGTTGTAGCAGGTGAAACGGCGTATCGCCGCCAAATCAAAAGAGCCATCATAAATGCGGTTGAGGCAGCTTTCCACCGGCAGGTCGAACACCCGCAGGTTGATGCCGTCGGCACGGAATCGATGGTAGATCTGCTCCAGCGCCAGCTTGGTGAAATAAAAGCCCGAGGTGCAAACTGAAAGACTGTGGGCGGCCTTGGGGACATGGCTCAGGGTATCGGCAAGGCGATCCACCTGCGCACAGATGGGTCGGACGTAATTTACAAAGTCGGTGCCTGCACTGGTGAGCAATATGCCTTTGGGCGTGCGGAGAAACAACTGTTGACCGATTTCTTGCTCCAGCTTTTTGATGGAGAGCGACAGTGCGGACTGTGAGATTATCATGTTTGCGGCGGCCTGGTTGATGGAGTGGGTGTCGGCCACCGCCAGGACATAGCGCATTTGGTTAAGAGTCATGACGAACCTTCCCTTTCTGAGAAGTCATTGATTTTATTATGTGAATACTATCTATATTTTATATTACCCTGCGACGCAAATCAAGTGTAGAATAGAAATGTAGAGGTCAGGCACACAATGAAGTGGATTGAGAACATTGTGTTGCCTATTTTTTGTATCTGGGAGGTATAAAAAGAGTATGTTGAACCGTATTTCACGTCGTTCCTTTCTGGCGGGCAGCGCATCTGTCCTTTCCGCAGTAGCTTTGGCAGGCTGCAGCAGCTCCGATTCCACAGCAGGCAATGCGTCTGGCAGTACAGCCCCCCGTACCCATGAAGATAAACTGACGGTAGCCTTCACCTCGGAGCCGCCGCAGATCTCCACCTGTGACCACGATTCCCTCATTTCTGTGGGCATCAATATGTTGACCTTCAACGGTCTGACCCGCATTGACAATGGCACCCTGCAGCCGGAGCTGGATCTGGCCGAGAGCTATACCGTGGAAAATGATGTGGACTGGCTCTTCAAGCTCAAGCAAGGTGTCAAGTTTCACGATGGCAGCGAGTTGACCGCCGCTGACGTGGTGGCTTCCATCGAGAATGCCAAGAAGTATTCCGGCTCTGGCAACTACACTCGCAATATGGTATCTGAGGTGGCTGTGGACGATTATACTGTGAAAATCACCACCGACGGTCCCTATGCCGGTCTGCTGTACGATCTGGGCTATCACTACAACTGGGTGGTGCCCAAGGCTCTGCTGGATGCAGGTCACGATTTCAACGCCGAGCCTATCGGCAGTGGTCCGTATAAGTTCGTGGAGTGGAAAAAGGGCGACAGCTTGAGTTTCACCCGCTTTGATGACTATTTCGACAACGCCCGCAAGGCCAAGATCAAGGATTTGGTATTCAAGATCATCCCCGAGGGTGCGTCCCGTACCAGTGCATTGGAAGCCCACGAAGTGGACTTCGTCTGGGAGGTCAACATGGCCGACGCCGATGTCATCTCTGCCGACAGCAGCCTGTACCTAGATGTCGTGGATACCGTTGATAACGTCAATCTGTTCTACAACAACGACATCGCAGGCTTCAACGACAAAAATTTCCGCCACGCCATCAACAGTGCCATCAACCGTGAGGATATCATTGCGGGCGCACTGTCCGGCTACGGCTCTGTGAACTACGCCCTGTTCCCGCCGGCTCTGCAGGGCTACACCACCGAAAATACCGATACCTATGACCTAGCTTTGGCTGCAGATTACCTCTCTGCCTGGGGCGGCGATCCGGCCAGCGTCCCCATGGACATTCTGGTCAGCAACGAGACCCGCGCCACCATCGGTAACATCATTGCGGGCAGCCTGGCTGACATCGGCGTGAACGTCACCGTCACCCAGTTGGATACGGCCGCCTACTTTGACCGTGTAGCCACCCCCGACTATGTGACATGGATCGCAAGCTGGTCTCCCTCCAACTCTCTGACCTACATCCAGCGTTTCAACAGCTCCCGCCGCGAAGCTTATCCTGGTGCCTATAATGCTACCCCCGAGACGGATGCTCTTATTGCAAAGTGCGGTCAGACGCTGGACGAAACGGAACGCATCAGCCTTATCACCGACGTGCTCAAGCAGGTCAACGAGGACTGCCCCCAGTCCACCCTGTACGTCAGCCAGTGGCTGCGCGCCTATGACGCAGATTTGCAAGGCGTTGTCTGCTCTGGAACCGGCTATACCGACTGGAACATGATGTCCTGGGGCTGATAACTGAAAAATCACAAGAGAGCCGCTGCCTGCTCGTGTAGGCGGCGGCCTGATTATAGGAGGGTAGCTATGCTGAAATACACCCTGAAACGCATTCTGTACATGATACCGGTTCTGGTGGGCATCTCGGTGCTGGTGTTCTTTATTTTACAGCTGGCTCCTGGCGATGTGACCCACCTCATTCTGGGCGAGGACCAATCGGTGGAGGCGGTGGAGCAGCTGCGTGAGGAGCTGGGTCTCAACGACCCCGTTCCGGTGCAGTACCTGCACTATATGTCCAAGCTGGTGCAGGGTGACTTTGGCACCTCGTACATGACCAACACCCCCGTGTGGGACGAGCTGGCTGCACGCTTTCCCTACACATTCAAGCTGGCTGCGGCTGCGGCCGTGGTGTCCATCGTGCTGGCCATCCCGCTGGGTATCTTGGCCGCGGTAAAGCAGAATACCCTGTTCGACCACCTGAGCATGGTGGTGTCGTTGGTAGGTATTTCGATGCCGGCCTTCTGGCTGGCTCTCATGCTGGTGATGCAGTTTTCCCTCAAACTGGGCTGGTTTCCCGTGCAGGGTGCTGAGGCGGGCTGGCGCAGCTATGTGCTGCCGGCCGTGACCATCGGCTTTATGAACATGGCAGCCATTGCCCGTACCACCCGCTCCTCCATGCTGGAAACGCTCCGGCAGGATTATGTCCGCACGGCTCGCGCCAAGGGTGTGAACGAGTACCGTATCATCACCCATCATGCCTTCCGCAACGCCATGCTCCCCACCGTGACGGTCATCGGCATGCAGATCGGTGCCCTGCTGGGCGGTGCTGTGCTGACCGAGACAGTGTTTGCATGGCCCGGCATTGGTCGCTTCTTGGTTCAGAGTATCAACAGCCGCGACACCCCTTGCATCATGGGCTGTGTACTGGTGCTCAGTTTCCTAGGTGCCGTTGTCACCCTCATTACCGATTTGACTTATGGCATCATCGACCCGCGCGTGCGCACGATGTATCATTGAGAGGAGGCGCGTTTTTATGGCAAAAAACCAGAAAGGCAAAAACAGCCTCAATCATCAGATCGTCCGGCACTTTTTCCGCAATAAGGCGGCACTGCTGGGTCTTATCTATATGGTTGTGCTCCTCCTTGCGGCTATCTTTGCCGACAAGCTGTTTGACTATGACACAATCGTCATCCGCAACAATATTTCCGAGCGGCTCACACCGCCCTGCGCAGCCCACTGGTTCGGCACCGATGACCTGGGCAGGGACATCTTTGCCCGTGTACTCCACGGTGCCCGCCTATCCCTGACCATCTCCTTTAGTGCCGTGGCACTGGCACTGGTGGTGGGCAGCATCATCGGTCTGTTCGCAGCCTATTACGGAGGTTTTGTGGATGAACTGCTTATGCGCCTGACCGACATCTTCATTGCAGTGCCCACCACCCTGATGTGCATCATCCTAGTTGCGGCACTGGGCTCCAGTTCCCTCAACCTTATCCTTGCGCTGGGTCTGGCCTCCATGCCCACCTTTGCCCGTGTAGTGCGCAGCGCCGTGCTGACGGTGCGGGATGAAGAGTACATCACCTCAGCCCGAGCTCTGGGCGCAAGGGACAGCGAGATCATCATAAAGCACGTGCTGCCCAACTGCATGGGTCCCATCCTGGTGCAGATCACCCTGCGCATCGCCAGTGCCATCTACAATACCTCAGCACTGTCCTTTCTGGGTCTGGGCATCGCTCAGCCTGCGCCGGAGTGGGGCGGGATGCTTTCGGCGGGGCGCAACTACATCCGCACTGCAAGCTATGTCTCGCTGATCCCCGGTCTCGCCATTATGCTGACCGTTCTGGCACTCAACCTGATGGGCGATGGCATCCGTGACGCCATCGCCCCCAAACTCAAATACAAATAAAAGAAAAAACGTAAAAGAGAGGATTGGATTACAGGTATGAACAGTTATTCGGAGCTTCCGTTCCAGTATGAGCAGGATGTCTGGTCGCTGCTGTTTGCCCGGGCAGCCCAGGAACTAAAAGAGGTCTGTGGTCGCGAGGCCGAGACAGTCGTGCGCGCCGCTGCCCGCACTATGGGATATAAGCGGGGCAAGGCTGCCTGCGAAAAGGCTGTTGCGCAGGGCGTGAAGGCTGACCTTGAGACCCTGCACAGCGGCTGTGCTTGGTGCAGTATGGACCCGCGCAGCCGCCGACGCATCCTGCGCAGTAAGCCTGATGTGGTGCTCTACGAGGTAGACACCTGCCCGTTGGCCGGGTTGTGGGCCACGCTTGGAGCCAGCGATGTGGGAACATGGTACTGCGAGGAGTTTACCCACGGTCAAATGGTCGGCTATACGGCAGGTGCCGGGCAGGTGAACCTTGCCACCCTGCTGACCTATATCGGTCACAATGAAAACATCGCCTTTATGGATGACAACTGCTGCCGCTTCTCAGAGTATTATCGGGCTGCCAACGCAGTGCCCGCCCTCCACGACGTAGCCTTTGGCGAGAGCCTGCCCGCTGCGGAGCCCGCCGACGCTGCTGCACAGCACGCTGACCTGCGCCAGCGCTGCGTAGAACTTCTGAATGAGCTCTACGCTGCTGCCGAGGAGCAGCTGGGTACCCCGGGTCTTTGCGCACTGGCCAACGCCTTGCGCACCGCCGCCCCGGAGCTGGCTGAAATCTACCGCAAGCATGCGGCTGACCTGCTGATGGAGCCGGATAGCGCATTCCTTCGCCTGCACTTCCCGCTGACTCTTGAGACGGCAGATGAGCCACTCTGGATGGACTCTGCGGCAAAGTTTGTGCAGGTCAACCTGCTCGATCCATTCAAGACCACGCTGGGTGTGGACTGAGAAAGGAGTTATTATGGATACCCGCAAAAAAGAATATACCTATGCAGACCACTGCATTATGAATCTGGGCGATTTTTACACGCTGCTCTACGGCTACATCTGCAAGCACCTTATCGATGAGTGCGGCGAGGTCGGCGAACGTGCCGCCCGCCGGGGCACCCGCCACTACGGCTGGGATCGCGGCTTCTGTATCCGCCGCAAGTGCCTGAACGCTGGAGCCAAGATCAATATGCAGAGTCTGTTCGGTCTTTTCCCCGACCTGCCCAGCGACCCTCGCTTCCGCCGTGAAAAGCAGCGCCTCAACCCCTGTGAGCGTGTTTCCCACACCCTCATCTGCCCTATGGCAGAGATCTGGATCGAGAAGGGTCTGCGCCGAGAGGGTCGGATGTACTGTGAGGAGTTTCACCCCGCTGATTACGGTCACTTTGCCTTCAACAAATCGCAGGTCAACCTCTCCAAAACCCTGACCCAAGTGGGAGACGATTACTGTGCCTTCAACGTCAAGCTCATCCCCTATGACCTGCCCGTGGAGCTGCGCCCTGTCTGCTTTGAGGAGTTCGATCCCTTCTATAAAAATCCGGTCATCGAGACTGCCCCACCGCAGTCCAGCGGCTTCTACACCTTGAGTGCCAAGGTGTACTACCACCTGCTGGACTGCGCAATGCTCGACCTAGGCGAAACGGGTGCCGCTGCCATTGAGCACGGTCTGACCGAGTTTGCTCAGGTGACTGCAGAGCTGCTGCGCTGCCGCTGCGCTGCCCAGGGCGAGGAGCTTACCCTGAGCTACGTACAGGATAACCTGCCCATCTGGCTCGACGCCACAAAGGAGCCGCTCTGGACTGAAAAGGTCTCTCTCACCGAGGACCCCACCATCGTGCCGGAGGATAATATCCTGCCGGATGCCCTCTACGGCGATCACGAGGCTTCCCAGCGGATAGAGCGAGCCATGACGCAGCCTCTGCTACACGCATTGGGATTGGAGAAGTGATTTAATGATATTGGATTTCCTTCTGACAGGTGGGCAGGTGCTAGACGGCACCGGTACACCGGCGAAACAGGCGGACATCGGTGTAAAGGATGGCCGCATTGCGGCGATGGGCGATCTGTCCGGTGCTATGGCCCGGCAGACGCTGGACATCCGCGGCAGCATTGCCGCCCCGGGATTCATCGATGCTCACTGCCACTCAGACCATTGGGCCGCTCAGGTGCCCGAGACAAGTGCAAAGCTCCTGCAAGGCGTCACAACGGATGTCTGCGGCCTGTGCGGCGGCAGTCCCTGCCCTGACCGACCCGAGAGTGACTTTGTTACCGGCGACAGCATCACCTTTGTGGGTGGCGGCGAGGCCCACACATGGGGTCGTTATTTCGAAAAAATCAATACTCAGGGCAACAGCACCAACCTGCTCTGCTTTGTGGGCAACGCGAATCTCCGGGGTAGTTGGGTAGGCACCGGTCCGCAGGCTGCTACCGCAAAGCAGATGGATCAGATGTGCGGTATGCTTCGCCAGGCTATGGAGGAGGGTGCCCCCGGCCTCTCCACAGGGCTGACCTATGTACCCAGCGGCTACTCCTCCACTGAGGAGCTGGTGGAACTCTGCCGCGAGATTGCGCCCTTTGGCGGTATCTACAACTCCCATATGCGGAACGAGGGCGTTCGCATCCTAGATGCCATTCGGGAGGTCATCGAAATTGCGCAGCGGAGCGGCTGTCAAGGACATATCTCCCACTTGAAGATCAGTGACCGTAGCCTCCATGGTCACGCCGCTGATTGCCTGGCACTGCTGGACGAGGCAAAGACTGCGGGCTGCCCTGTGAAATTTGATGTCTACCCCTATACCGCAGGCTCCACGGGGCTGGATTCGCTGCTGCCGCCGGAGCTCCGCCCCCTGAGCCAACAGCAGATAACCCCCGCACAGAAGGAAGTATTGACGGCTCGGCTGAGTCAGAACGACTGGGATAATCTGGTTCTTTCCTGCGGGTGGGACAAGATCTTTGTTGGTACAGCAGGTCGCGCAACCCGGTACGACGGCGCGAACCTGGTCTCACTGGCCGGTGAGCTGAGCCTGCCACCTCAGGAGGTTCTGTTGCAGGTGCTTCGGGAGAGCGAGGGCAAAGCTACCATGATCTATCACTGCATCTCCGAAAAGGATCTTGTCCGCTTCATGAAGGATCCCCGTTGCATGATAGGCACCGACGCCTATGCCCGCTGCTATACCGGGTTCACGGCGGAGGGCAAGCCACATCCTCGCAACTATGCGGGCTTTGTCCGATACCTGAGCCATTATGTGCTGGAGCAGGGCATCCTCCCGCTGGAGGAGGCTGTCCACCGAATCACCCAACTCCCTGCTCAAACCTTCCACCTCAAGGATCGGGGCACCCTCCGTCCCGGAAACTGGGCCGACATCACGGTGTTCGATCCCACAAAGCTCAAAGAAAACGCCACCTACACCAATCCTGTGCGACAGCCGGATGGCATCCGTCATGTGCTGGTGAACGGTGTGCTGACCGTGGAGGAGGGTCGCTTCCGGGATGTCCGGGCGGGTCGTGCCCTCCGGGGCGGCAGAAGGAAGGATATCTCGGATTCAGTATGATTTTGAGCCCCTGGTAGACCGCCGCCTACTGGTTTCTAACAAGTGGAATGTGTTGGACAAGGATGAGTCCCTGTACCATATCGACGCAAATCACCAGCTCTGCAAGGATTTCTTTGCAGAGCACCTACCCCAGAAACGGGTGACACCGTTGGAGCAGGCTATGAACAGAATCTTCTGAAAGGACAGATATGCAGATGCAGCCGAAACAGTTTGTGCAAGAGACTCCCGACCTCTGCAGGGTGAGACTCGTCCTTCCGCTGGAGGGGGCAGGTCCCGAGGCAGAGGATGCCGCTCTGAACGCTGGTGTGGATACCACCCTGCGCTGGCTCAGCGAGGAACAGCAGTTCATGGCACTGGATGAGCCCGCAGCTGAGGTGCTTGCCACAGACAGCAAGAGCATGACCGTGGAGTTCACAGTGCCACTGTTGCCCCGTGAGGCTGTGTTGACAGACTGCGCCGACCTGTGTCTCCACCTATGCCCTGCTCCTGTGCCTCAGCGGGTGGTGGACGGACGGTTGAAGTTGCTCCGGCTGAGTCACTACACTCTGCGGGACAGCGATGCCCCTGCGGAGCGGAATGATGTTGTCTTTTTTGACTATGCCGTGCAGGGTACGACCCAGCGGGGCGAGAGCGTTCAGATGACTATTGGCGGACCGGAACTCTATCCGGGTCTCGGAGCCGCACTCTGCGGTAGGCATGCAGGAGAGCACTTTGAGTGCCGGCTGCCCAATGGCAGGGTCTGCTGCGGTGTCCTGTGCAGGGTCTGCCGGAAGGAATACCTCGTGCTGGACGATGCTTTTGCCCGCAAGGTCGGGGGCTGTGACTCACTGGTTCAGCTTCGGTCTCAGTTGGAAGAGCAACTGGCAGCGCAGGAGTTTCAGAAGGCTCGGACGGCTGCGCTGGAGAAAACTATCAGTCAGGCGGTAACCCGGCTTTGCGCCCCAGACATCAGCGGTTCGCTGGCAGCACTCTATTCCGTCCGCTTGACTGGGCGGCTGCAGAAAAAACTCTTCCCACAGCAGGGAGCCTTTGAAAAATACCTTGCCGCTCAGGGGCTGACGCCGCAGCAGTTTGAGGAAAAGAACCGCCCCGCTGTGTACAGCCATATTCGCAAACGGATGGCTCTGCTCCTGCTGGCCAAGCAGCAGGGGCTGCTCCTTACCGAGAAGGACTACCACGCCTGTGAAAAACGTCTTGCCCAAGAAAGTGGCATCGACGAGACCGAGGTGTATTCTCGTTGCCCCAGAAGCGTTTTTACACTAGAAGTACACATTCAGGCCGCTCAGCGCTGGCTTGGGCGGGAGACGCTCTGAAAAAGCAAAAAATAGCCAGGTCTCCAATTTCAATCAGAAACCTGACTATGTAAAAGGGCGGTTCACCGCCGCCCTCATCGTTAATATTCTGTGCTCAATAGAAAATCTGCAATGTGC
>CAVEGP010000045.1:0-16158 GCA_963615155.1 Bacteroides uniformis
AGCGGGAACGCACTGGTCTATGGCGGCTCAAAGAGCGGTCTGATGGGGGAGCTGGCAGAAAGCGTTCTGGAAGCAGGCGGCGAGGTGACAGGGGTCGAGCCGCGGTTTTTTGTGGAGGAGGAAGCCCAGTACGAGGGTCTGACCCGACTGATCGTAACCAAAGACATGACCGAGCGTAAGACGAAGATGATCGAGCTGGGGGATGCTTTTATTGCGTTCCCCGGCGGAACGGGAACGCTGGAAGAGATCACCGAAGTGATGTCCAAGGTCTCGCTGAATCATCTGAATGCGCCCTGTATCCTCTATGATCTGAACGGCTATTACAGCGGATTAAGACAGCTTCTCGAGCGGATGATACAGGTTGGGCTGTCCTCTCCGGAACGTCAGAAGGGAATCTTCTTCGCTCAGAATCTCGCCGAGATACAGCAACTTCTTGTGAAATAAGAAGAACCTCTCTGTCACTGCTTTTGCAGGGATGGAGAGGTTTTCTTTTGCACCATTTTTCCCGTTTGCGCATACATCGGCGAAAAGGGGGAATGCGGATTGAATTTATTCTGGTTTGTTTTGGTTTTACTGTTTCTGCCTGCGTGCTGTACAGCTTTGGGGGCATCGGGAGCGTTCCTGTTCCGGTGGGAGAAGGAGCTTCGCACCCAGCGGATGCTCAGCGGGATGGCTGCGGGGATCATGCTGGCGGCAAGTGTGTGGAGCTTGCTGCTGCCCGCCATCGAGCGTGCCGAGAAGGGGACGCTGCCCGCTTGGGTCGCACCGTCGCTGGGGCTTGTTCTGGGCGCGGTAGGGCTGCTGCGGATCGAGCAGGCATCCGGAAGACTACTTCTCTCCGGCACAGGTCGGGCGGAAAAGAGCCGCCGGATGGTGCTGGCAGTCACGCTCCACAACCTGCCCGAGGGGATGGTGGTCGGTCTTGCCGCTGCGCTTGCTCTGCGGAATGAGCCGGATGCCGTCAGCGGTGCGCTGGCACTGGCATTTGGCATTGGATTGCAAAATATTCCGGAAGGCGCGGCGGTCAGCCTGCCGCTGCTGCAGGCTGGCAAGAGCCGGAAGCGTGCCTTTGCCATTGGTGCGGCATCCGGACTCATCGAACCATTGGGTGCGCTGGCGGCGATCCTTCTGGCGGGGTGGATCACGGCAATCCTGCCGTGGTTAATGAGCGCAGCCGCCGGCTGCATGGTCTGTGTGACAGCAGCCGAAATGATCCCCGAGGCTGTCGAGCCGGATGAATCGACCGGAGTCATCAGCATCGTGGTGGGTTTTGCCCTCATGATGGCTCTTGATGTGGCACTTTAGCGGTTCGTCCTTTGCGGAAAGAACACGGCGGGTCTTGACCAGATGGTCGAGAAAATCCATGTAAACATCAAAGAAAGCGGGGGAGTCGTTCCAGCAGAGCAGATGAACCATATTTTCGATCAGGGTGTCCAAAACCAGCAGCTTCACGGATAACATAAGCAGAGTCCCTCCTTGGAAAAAACAAAAAGCTATCGTTTCAACTGGTCTTGCAAGAACCTTGTTACAATGCTATTATATAACCAAAAGGGAGAATGCGTTAGGAAAAAACACCCGATTGAATAGGAGAAAATCGCCATGCTGGATGAAAACGGAATGTGGTACACGGAGGTCGCGCCGGATGGAAAAGAACTGATCACGATCGGTACGCCGGAATTTCCGGCACAACTGTGGGGTCCGGAGCAGCGCGGCTGCAAGGGCAGCAAAGTTCCATGGCATTGGCATGAAGAGCTGGAGCTGAACCGAGTCGTGGACGGTGTTGAGCGGATCACGGTGGATGGCAAAAGCTTTCGGCTCGAGCCGGGGCAGGGTGTTTTTGTCAATACGGGCGTGATGCACGGTTCAGAGCCGGAAGAGGGCTGTGCCGAATTCTGGCACGACTCGCTGGTATTTGACTCCTCACTGGTGGGCGGGGCGTCCGGCAGTGTCTTCTGGCAAAAATACCTCGCGCCTGTCCTTAACGCACCGGAATGCCGCTGTGTGCCGCTTCTGGGAGAGACGGAATGGGAACGGGAAATTCTTGGACAAATCGAGCGCATTGCGAATGTGTGGCGGAAAAAAGGCTATGAATTCGAGGTGCGGGACGCTCTGTCGCGGGTGATATTCCTGCTGGCGGAAAACTGTGTCCATCACATCGAAGCTCCATCCGAACGGGAGCTTCGGGATGCGGAGCGGATCAAGCAGATGGTGGATTTTATCCGATATCACCGGAAGGAGCTTATAACGACTGAGGAGATCGCGGCGAGCGCAAGCATCAGCGTCAGCGAGTGTCTGCGCTGTTTCCGCCGAATGATGAATCTGACCCCAAAAGAATATCTGCGCCAGCATCGTGTCCGACATGCGGTACAGCTGCTGACGCAGACCAATTTCAGTATTGCCCGAATCGGGGAAGAGTGCGGGTTCGAGGACATGAGCTATTTTGCCCGGGTATTCCGGACGGAAAAGGGCTGTACACCCTCAGAGTACCGCGCACGCATGGAACAGGGATCATAAGATCACTTTGCCATGTAGACTGTTGTGGACGGGAACGCAAACTCTACGCCGTCCTCCTTCATGATGTCCATGATGGAGAGATTGAGGTCGTTCTGCATCTGCATAAAGGTATTGTAGGAATTGGTGCGGAGGTACGCAAAGACCATCAGGTTGATGCTGGAATCCCCAAAGCCGGACAGCTTGACAAAGACTGTCTCGGGGTGAGTGTAGGGGCTGGCTTTCAGCATGGCGGTGATATCCGCCATCAGCTTTTCGATCTGGGGGCGGGAGGTATTGTAAGTGACGCCCAGCGTAAAACGGTAGAGACGGCGGTCACGGAGAGTGACATTGTTGATGGTGGCACTGCTGACTGTGCTGTTCGTCAGGACATAAATGGACTTGTCCAGTCCGCAGACCTTGGTGGAGCGGAAATTGATGTCTACGACCTCGCCCTCCACATCGCCGACCTTGATCCAGTCGCCGACGGAAAAGGGACGGTCAAGGATGATGACAACGCCGCTGAAAAAATTCTTCGCAATGTCCTGTGCGGCAAGAGAAATGGTAAGACCGACAAGACCGGCACTGGCGACAACACTGCCGATGGGCAGACCGCTCTCCTGCGCAATGGTCGCACCGCCCAGAATGACGACCAGAACCTTGTAGGCCTTATCCATCAGTGTGTTGAGGGTGCGGTTAGTGCGGACCTCCTCGCCGCAGGATGCCAGCAGCAGGCTGGACAGCTCTGAGGCGTGGTAAATGCCCACGCAGACGAGGAAGGTCATGGCGACCTGATAGACCATCGTGAGAAATTTCGGCACGCCTGCGGCAAGCCCGGCAGACCACGGAAGACTGTGTAAGGCGAGGTACAGACCTGTGACCAATGCCATCTGTTCCGCAGGGTGTTCAAAGCTGCGCAGAAGGATGATGGTGGGCGGCAGATGCCAGTTGTGCGCGAGCAGCTTCGGAAAGAGCTTACTGCGCAGCAAACGGCTGGCGACCCAGCCGACAAGGAACAGAGCAAATGCGCAGATGCACCGCGCGCCGAACGCAGACCAGCCCTCCAGAAGGAGCGGACCAAGCTCAAAGCCCAGAGTTTTGATGGAAAAAATAAAAATCGCCTCCTGAAATTTTCAATGCCATTATAGTAACACAAAAGCCATCCGAGAGCAAGGCGACAAAAAATCCGAAAAACCTCTTGATTTTTTCAATCCGTCAGGCTATACTATCCGCAGAAAGTTCGTTTCAGGGCGGGGTGAGATTCCCCACTGGCGGTAAAGCCCGCGACCACTCCAAAAGAGTGCTGACTCGGTGAGACTCCGAGGCCAACGGTATAGTCCGGATGCAAGAAACGGCAGACAAATCAGATTGTCTACGCGCCCTGTTGCGGTGTATCTATTTTTGGGGATATACTGGCGGCAGGGTGCGTTTTTGTTTGTCTATTCCGGTTCCCATCGGTTGCGAAAAGAGCTTTCCAATCTATTTTGAATGGGGCTTTTACCCCGGGAGGATACCTATGAAAAAGAATACGACCCACGATCTGACCGTTGCCGCCATGCTGAGCGCAGTGGCATTCATCCTGATGTTCATCGAATTTCCCATCCCGATGCTCATCCCATCCTTTGTCAAGATGGACTTCTCCGACTTGCCCGCCTTGCTGGGCGCGTTCGCGCTCGGTCCGGTGTACGGCGCAGTCATCAGCTTCATGAAAAATCTGCTTCATATCATTATCAAGGGCACGTCCACGGCTTGTGTCGGTGAACTATGCAATTTTATGCTCGGCGCGGTCTTTTCTGCGACGGCAGGTTTCATTTATAAGAATCACAAAAGCCGCAAGACCGCCATCATCGGCGCAGTTGCAGGCGCGGCGGCAATGGCGGTGTTCAGTGTGCCGTCCAATTACTTTATTACTTATCCGGCTTATGTGACCTTCTATCACATGCCGCTGGAAGCCATCCTTGGCATGTATCAGGCGATCCTGCCATCGGCAGACAGCCTCATCAAGTGCCTTGTCATCTTCAACATGCCCTTTACGTTGGTGAAAGGTCTGCTGGATGCGGTTCTCTGCGTGCTGATCTATAAGCCATTGTCTCCCATCCTGCATGGACGGAAGTGATAGCGGCGCATATAATACATTATAATAAAAAGAATAAACGACTCTTGCCGACAAAAGCTTTAAGGCTCCCCTAACAGGGGAGCTGGCTGCGAAGCAGACTGAGAGGTTTCACAGATGCTGTTCAGAGAAAAGATTCAGCTTATCCAACCTCTCCGTCAATGCTGCGCATTGCCACCTCTCCTTGTAGGAGAGGCTTTCGAACGGCAAGGGTTGTTCTTTTATATTGATTTTTCCGGCAGAGCGTGATACACTTTTTCCATACCCTGAATCAAAAAAGTAATACGATTGAAAGAGGAATTGCAAATATGCTTCAAATGGTTTCTTCTGCCGTCGGGCAGCAGGGTGTGGATGCCATTGCGTTTCTGCTGGCGTTCGCACTGACTGCTTTGATGGACTCGCTCTTCCGGGATAAGCTCCCGCAGGATCATGGTCGTGCGTTTGCGGTCAACGGCGAGCTTTCCAAGGGCAAGGCACGCGGCTCGGGTCTGATTTTCGTGCTCTGCATTGCATTGGTGACGCTTGCTGTTCTGCCGTTCCGTGCGGAGTATGTCATCTATACGATCCTGCTTATTGCCTCGATGCTCTCCGGCTATTTTGACGATGCGTCGGAAACAGCGTGGAACGAGTACAAAAAGGGCATCATTGATTTTGTCATTGCGCTGGTTGCGGGGATCACGTACCTGAATTTCAACAGTACGACCGTCAATTTTCTGAACTGGTCGTTCAACATCCCGTATCCGCTCTATCTGGTTCTCATTATCATCCTGATCTGGGCAAGCATCAATGTTGTCAATTGTACCGATGGTGTGGATGGTCTTTCGGCAAGTCTGGCTGTTGTCAGCATCGGCACGTTTCTGCTGGCTTACAGTGAAGAGCTGGGCGAATATGCCACCGCCGCCATCGTGTTTATCGGCGCGCTGCTGGCTTACCTGTGGCTGAACGCAAAGCCATCCTCTCTGCTGATGGGGGATGCGGGCAGCCGCGCGATGGGCTTCTTCCTTGCCATTCTGGCTCTCAAGAGCAACCACCCGTTCTCCTTCCTGCTGGCGGCTCTGGTGTTCATCGTGGACGGAAGCCTCGGCATCCTGAAGATCAGCTTCAAACGGTTTCTTCACATCAGTATTCTGAAAAAGACCCTGACCCCGTTGCACGACCATGTGCGCAAGCGGATGGACTGGAGCGATGAGCAGGTCGTGGCACGGTGGCTCATTCTGCAGGCGGTGGCTTCGGCATGGCTTCTGCTGCTGGCACGCTGAGAGACTGTAATAAAGGATTTTAAGTATGATGTTTGTACAGCTTTACAAAACGCATAAATTGGGACGAAGAAAATTGTTGCACTTTATGGATTGAAAGTTGGGTGAAAAAAGACTATACTTTAATCATCGAAAGCAAAGACGCTTGGTGGACGTTGGTTCACTGTGCGTCTTTTTTTCGTATCCGGACTTTTTTCGACAGGAAAAAAGCAGGCGTCTGGTTCGCGGCGATAGAGCGGACGATTAAGGATAGGGAAAGGCGGAATCACTCGTGATCAAACTTGAACATGTAGACAAGTACTTCGGAGATCTCCACGTTCTGAAAGATGTGAGTCTCGAAGTTGCCGAAGGCGAAAAGCTCGTCATCATTGGACCGTCCGGAAGCGGTAAGTCCACCACCGTCCGCTGTATGAACTTCTTGGAAGAACCTACCAGCGGACACGTTTACATCGACGGTCAGGAATTGACGAACAAGACCAAGACTAAGATCGTCCGTGAAAACATCAGCATGGTGTTCCAGCAGTTCAACCTCTACCCGCACATGACGGTGCTGAAAAATCTGACGTTGGCCCCCATGAAGCTCCACCACAAGAGCAAGGAAGAGGCGGAAGAGCTGGCATATCATTATCTTGAGGTGGTCGGGCTTCGCGATAAGGCGGAGGTTTATCCGACCCAGTTGTCTGGCGGTCAGCAGCAGCGCATCGCCATTGCGCGTGCCCTCTGCGCACAGACCAAGATCATTCTGTTCGATGAGCCGACCAGCGCACTCGATCCGGAAACCATTCAGGAGGTTCTGGATGTCATGGTTCGGCTGGCACATGAAAAGAACATCACGATGGTGGTCGTTACCCATGAGATGGGATTCGCCCGTCAGGTGGCTGACCGAGTGGTATTCATGGCAGATGGACAGATCATTGAAGAGGGAACACCGGAGCACTTCTTCACCAATCCGAAGAGCGAGCGTGTCCGTCAGTTCCTGAGCAAGATCGTTCGCTGATACAAATTTGGTTGACGCGGCAAGCGTACCGGAAAGAGCCGGGCTGTCGCTGTTGATAGCAGCCATTTCGGGGCAGAAAGGGAAAGCTGCCCGGGCTGCAAAAGAACAAAGAGGAGTGGTTTATTATGAAAAAGATTTCGCGTCGTAGTTTCGTTAAGGCTGCTGGTGTAGCCGCTGTTCTGGGTGCTCTGACCGCTTGCGGCGGTTCTTCCTCCAGCACCGCTGCATCTTCTGCTTCTACCGCGTCTTCTGCGGCAGCATCCGCAGCTTCGGATGTGACCTTTGGCGCAGATACGCAGGCGATCATTGACCGCGGCGTTCTAAAGGTCGGCGTAAAGAACGCGGTTCAGGGCTTCAGCTTCCAGGATACCCTGACCGGTGAGTACTCTGGTCTTGAGGATAGTCTGGCGGAGATGATCGCAGAGTATTTGGGCGTGGATGTCGAGTTCACCACTGTTACCGCTGCTACCCGTGGCGAGCTGCTGGATTCCGGCGATATCGACGCAGTTCTGGCAACCTTCACCATTACCGAGGAGCGCAAGAAGACCTGGGACTTCTCCACCCCGTACTATACCGACCATGTTTCCGTTCTGGTCGAGGATTCCAGCGACATCAAGGAGCTGGCAGATCTGAAGGATAAGGTCGTTGGCGTTTCCTCTGGCTCTACCTCCGCTCGTGAGCTGACGCGCGCAATGGTCGAAGCCGGCGTCATCGACAGCGCAAACTTCGATGCTGATTCCTTCAACGCAGATACTTGGAAAGAGGGCATCTCCTTCCGTCAGTACGATGACTATCCCGCAATCAGCACTGCACTGAGCGCAGGTGAGATTGACGGCTTCTGCGTGGATAAGTCCATTCTGGCAATCTACAAGACCGATGGTCGTAGCTACATCAACGCCGAGTTCGCTCCGCAGGAGTACGGCATCGCTACCAAGAAGGGCAGTGACTTCTCCACGGTCTGCGATGATCTGGTTTCCGGCTGGCTGGCAGATGGCACCATCGACCAGCTTATCAAGGACAACGGTCTGGACTAAACGATAACGATTTGTTTCTGGGAGAGAAATAGGGGATAGAAAGGGAAAGGAGCGTTTGCCATGTCTGGTTTGTTTTCCATGGACGCTTGGAACACGGTTTGGACGCATCGTGATAGTTTTTTGCTTGGTCTGGGGAACACCCTGCTGACCGCATTCAGTGCGTTGGTTCTGGCATTTGTCATTGGCGCAGTGCTGGGTCTGATGTCCACCAGCGGTAAGAAACCGCTGAAGTTCATCGCTCGGGTGTACGTCGAATTTATCCAGAACACTCCGCTGTTGCTGCAGCTCTGCTTCCTGTACTACGCACTGGCATTTGCAGGTCTGAGCCTTGGCGTGATCCGCACCGGCATCATCTCGCTGGGCGTTTACACCGGTGCTTATATGGGTGAAGTCATCCGTGCCGCCATTGAATCCGTGCCGAAGGGTCAGTTTGAGGCAGCACATGCGCAGGGCTTCAATTACCTCCAGACGATGAGCTACATCATCCTGCCCCAGAGTATTCCGGTCATGCTCCCTCCGATGGTCAATCAGGTCGTCAACATGTTCAAGAATACTTCTTGTCTGTACATCGTGGGCGGCGCAGACCTCATCAGCGTTACGTACAGCTTTGTCACCGGTGCAAGCACCGGCGGTGCCTACGCTCCGGCTTATGTCCTCTGTGGTCTCATCTTCTTTGTGGTCTGCTTCCCGCTGTCCACTCTGGCGACCCGTTGGGAGGCTTCCATCAAGAACCGCAAGGGTCGGGTCGATCCAGCTATGAAGGCAGCGTCAAAAGTTGAGTTAAAGGAGGCGGCGTAATATGAGCGACCTTGCTGCAAGCTTCTCCATCCTGACAAAACAGGGTGTGATGCTCTACCTCCTGCGTGGCGTGGCGTTCACCTGCATCATTTCGGTGCTGGGTGTCATCCTCGGTCTGATCCTTGGCTCGCTGCTGGCTCTGGCTCGCACCTACTGCAAGCATGGTCCGGCGAAGATCCTTGGCTGGTTCTCCGCCGCATACATCGAGCTGTTCCGCAATACGCCGTATCTGCTTTGGATCTTTGTTTGTGTTGTTTTCTGCCCCTGTCCGGCGTTCTTTGCCCGGAAGATGTTTGGCTTGACCAGTGTTGAGATGAAACTGCTCTTCAAGGCAGCGATGGCATTGATCCTGTTCAACTCCTCCGTCATCGCCGAGATCGTCCGTGGTGGTCTGAATGGTGTTTCGAAGGGTCAGTTTGAAGCAGGCTATGCGCAGGGCTTCAACACTGCTGAGGTACTGCTCTATATCGTTCTTCCGCAGGCATACCGCAACATCATCCCGACGCTGCTCAGTCAGGTCATCACGACCATCAAGGATTCGTCCTATTTGGCAAATGTGGCGACCATTGAGCTGATGTCCCGTATCCGTCAGCTTCTGAGCGCAGCCGGAACCTATAATGGTCTGGGTGTTGTGAATGTCTCTGACGTTATGGTTCTGTTTGGCACCGCTTGTGTCATTTACTTCATCATCAACTTTACGCTCAGCTGCATTGTCCGTTCGATGCAGGCAAGACGCAAGAAGGCTCTTGTGTTTGCCCCCGCAAAAGCGGTCTGAGCATTCAGAATTCAACGACAATTCAATTTTTCCCAATTACCTCCCCAGCATGTTCTAACACAGCAAAACGCACCCGAGCGGATCTCCGTTCGGGTGCGTTTTGCTGTGCATGAAAATATAAAATTAGATTTTTTCTGCCGCTTCCACAACGTGAGAAACCAGCACAGAGGTCGTGACGGTACCGACCCCGCCGGGAACGGGGGTGATGGCTTCCACGATCGTTTCCGCCTCAGCGAAACGAACGTCCCCGCAGAGCTTGCCTTCCTCGTTGACATGGATGCCGACATCCACAACGGTCTGACCTTCCCGCAGGCAGTCGCCGCTGATAAAGCCCATTTTTCCCATTGCAACAACGACGATATCCGCTTCTTTGCAGAGGGCGGGAAGGTTCTGCGTTCGGGAGTTGCAGAGGGTCACGGTGGCGTTTTCTCGGTCGAGCATCATGGCGGCAGGCTTTCCGACCACAAGACTCCGACCGACCACGACCGCCCGCCTACCGGACAGAGGAATCTTATAATATTTCAGAATCTCCAGACAGGCCTGCGCAGTGCAGGGCGGATAACCGATGTCCGTGTTGGTGAATACACCTGCCAGAGAACCATCCGTGATACCGTCGATATCCTTTTCCGGCGCAAGAGCTGCGCGGACAGTACGGTCATCAAACTGCCTGGGTAGGGGACGGAAGAGCAGACAGCCATGAATCGACGTGTCGGCGTTGATCTCGTGAATGACCTCGAGCAGTTTCTCCTGGGTGGCATCGGCAGAGAGCAGATACTGTCTCACCACTACACCGACCTTTCCGCAGCGGGTCATGACTCCACGCTCATAGGACAGATCATCCTCCCGTTCGCCGACACGGACGACGGCAAGTGTCGGCGTGATGCCTTTTGCTTTCAGTGCTTCACAACGGGCGGAGTTTGCTTCGTTCATGGCGGCGACCACAGGTGCGCCTTTCAAAATTTCTGCCATCAAGATTCTCCTCTCAATTGGTGTGACAATTCGTTATAGAGTTTGTCTGCCATTGGCACAAACTCGGTCAGCATCTTGTCGGCTTTGGCATTCAGCTCAGCAGCATGGGCAGTGTCCTTCATCAGCTTGGTGTTGATGGAGACATTCAGCCCGGCAGCCTGCAATGCGGCTTTGCAAAACAGGGCTGCGCAGCCTGCATCAGAGATCGCCAGCACGCTTCCTTTTTCGGCGTACTCCAATGCGAGAGCGATGCCCTCACAACAGGCGGTCATGATCTCCAACGGGACGGCACATGCGCCATTCAATGCCTGTTCCAGCACTTCAGCTTTGTGCGCGATCTGTTCCGACGTGTCCTTCGGCAGACCATATGCCGCTGCCAGCGGAGTGAATGTGTCGGCGTCGGCCTGCACCAGATGCTCAAGACGCTTGCGCAGAGCCTCAGCACGGAAGTTCAGGTCGAGGATGTCCGACTCGACAGCGGCATATTTTTTTTTGCCGACGGTCAGGCTTCCGACCATGTTTCCCAGCGCAACGCCTGCCGCACCGACCAGAGCGGACGCACCGCCGCCGCCAGGGGCAGGCGACTTGCCGGAAAGCTCGGATAAAAAGGCTTCACAGCTTAAATTTGTCAGTTCCACGATAGATTCCTTTCTCCGTCACAAAAGCGTCCAGAGGAAAATCGTGCGAATCTGCGGCGGCGTGCTCAACCTTCTGACATTCGAACGCAATCCCGATTTTGACCGCATGGGTGCAGTTGGGCAGATAGCGGTCATAGTAACCCTTTCCCATCCCGACCCGACGACAGCTTGCGTCAAAAGCCGTACAGGGCACGAGCACGAGATCAAGCTCCTCCGGCATAAGGAGACGGGAACGGCTCAGAATCGGAGTCCGGATGCCGTATGCACCAACTTCCCAACCGTCCGGCGCTGGGACGGCGGCGGTCAGGGTGAAATTTTCGCCGCAGACCGGATACGCGATTGCCGTTCCGGATAGTCCGGTCGCCAGAAGCGACAGGTCGGCTTCCCCGCCAAAGGCAGCATAGACCAGAAGAGTCTTTGCGGATCGGACACAGGGCAGAGCGGCGAGATTGGCACAAAGCGCGGCATTTGCGGCGTTTCGTTCGTCGTTTGAGAGAGTACGTCGGGCAGAAATGCCCGCCTTTCGCTGAAGAATCTTTTGTTCTTGGATCGTCATATACTTTCCCTGAAAATTTCCCATAGAATTTCGTCTGAGATAGATACAGAACGAGAACGGAAAATTTATACAATTATAATAAGCTTTGCCGCAGAAAAAAGCAAGTGTTTTGTCGAAAACACTCTTGCAGGTTTTGTGGATTTCTGCTATCATAGAAGTAGGCAGAGGGGCTTTTGATTGGAGAAAGAACCGCTGCCTTTTGTGTAGTAATGTCAGAGAGGGGTAGTTACAATGTATAACGAAATGATGGATACCATTGGTCTGGTCGAGAAGGCGGATCCGGAGCTTGCCGCTGCTATGAATCGGGAGCTGGGGCGTCAGCGTGAGAACATCGAGCTGATCGCCAGTGAGAATATCGTTTCGCCCGCAGTGATGGCTGCAATGGGAAGCGTCCTGACGAACAAGTACGCCGAGGGCCTGCCGGGCAAGCGTTATTACGGCGGCTGTGCCTATGTCGATGAGGTCGAGAACATTGCCATTCAGCGTGCCTGCAAGCTGTTCGGCGCAAAATATGCCAACGTCCAGCCGCATTCCGGCGCACAGGCAAACCTGGCTGTCTATTTCGCTCTGCTGGACCTGGGCGATACCGTCATGGGTATGGACTTGTCGCAGGGTGGACACCTGACCCACGGTTCTCCGGTCAACATGTCGGGCAAGAACTACCACTTTGTTTCCTATGGCGTCGGTGCAGATGGCGTGATCGACTATGTGGAGCTGGAGAAGCAGGTTAAGAAAATCCGTCCCAAAATGTTGGTCGCAGGCGCATCGGCATATCCTCGTGCCATTGATTTTGAGAAGCTGGCTGAGATCGCACACGGCTACGGCGCGTATCTGATGGTCGATATGGCGCACATTGCCGGCCTGGTCGCAGGCGGATATCACCAGAGCCCTGTCCCGTATGCGGATGTTGTGACGACCACTACCCACAAGACTCTGCGTGGTCCGCGCGGCGGTCTGATCCTGACGAACAACGCTGTTCTCGCAAAGCGGATCAATTCCGCTGTGTTCCCCGGTACGCAGGGCGGTCCGCTGGAGCATGTCATTGCGGCAAAGGCAGTCTGCTTCGGTGAGGCACTCAAGCCGGAATTCAAGGAGTATGCACGCAAGATCGTTGAAAATGCACAGGCGATGGCTACGGAGCTTCAGGCACGCGGCGTCAAACTGGTTTCCGGAGGTACAGACAACCACCTGATGCTGGTTGATCTGCGTGATGAAGAGTGTACGGGCAAGGAGTTGGAGGCTCGTCTGGACAGCGTCCACATCACCGCCAATAAGAATACCGTCCCCGGCGAGACCCGCAGCCCCTTCGTCACCAGCGGCGTCCGTCTGGGCACACCGGCTGTCACGACCCGTGGGATGGGTGTTGCGGAGATGAAGATCATCGCCGACTGCATCGCCGATTGTATCTGGAACTATGAGGAGAAGAAGGACGAGATCTCCGACCGTGTCCTTGCTCTGACCAAAGCCTTCCCCCTGTACGAATAAATATAGAATCCATAAAATTCTCAACTTCCGTCGTGGTGCGCTGCACTGCGGCGGATTTTTTTGCCTGAAAATAAAAAGATGAATGGAGAATTAAGTGACACAAAAGATATATGGATATGCAAGGGTATCAAGCAGAGATCAGAATGAAGCGCGGCAGATACTTGCCTTAAAAGAAGCTGGGGTAAAAGATGAAAATATTTATACGGACAAGCAGTCAGGCAAAGATTTTGAGAGACTTCGATACAAAGAGCTAGTGAAAAAATTAAAAAAAGACGATTTGCTTTATATAAAAAGCATTGACCGTCTCGGAAGAAATTACGATGAAATTATAGAACAGTGGAGAATCATCACAAAGGAACATGGCGTCGATATTGTGGTCTTAGATATGCCGTTGCTGGATACTCGGAGAGGGAAAGATCTGATGGGAACATTTTTGAGCGATGTCGTTCTTCAAGTGCTGTCTTTTGTGGCTGAAAATGAACGCTCTAATATCCGCAAACGTCAGGCGGAAGGAATTGCTGTAGCAAAAGCGAATGGTGTCCGATTTGGCAGACCTCCCAGACCACTTCCGGAAAATTTTAAGGATGTCTACCGCAAATGGCAATTCGGAGAAATTACGCAGACAGAAGCAGCAAAAGAATGCGCGTTGCCACTGTCAACGTTTCGATATCGGGTGAAAAACTATGAGCGAACGATACTTTGATGAAATCGGTTTGCAGAAAAGTGTACATTTTGGCAACGGTGTACACTTCTTCTTATTGTCTTAAGTATACAGCATTCTACATAAAAAGTCTATTGATTTTTGTGCGTTTTTATCTTTACTGTGGCTGAATAATCGAAGCACTTCAACTTGCTAAAATGTACACCTTCATGCAAATGCAAAAATGGAGGATACGCAAGTTGGAAAGAATCAAGGATAGCTCTGGCGGTCTCAGACTGCTTTCGTTGTTCTCGGGATGTGGAGGTATGGATATTGGGTTTGAGGGGGATTTTGATTGCCTGAAGAAATCTATCAATGAAAGCATGCATCCGGATTGGATTACAGAAGAAAGAGAAGACTGGATACATGTAGCGCCAACCGCATTTGAAACAGTCTTTGCGAATGATATTCGTCCAGACGCAAAAGCTGCATGGGTCTCATTTTTTGAAAATCGTAAGAAAAACGCAAACGAAATTTATCATTTGGAAAGCATCGTGGATTTAGTCAAGGAAGCAAAATCCGGAGAAAAAATTTTTCCGGAGGATATTGATGTTGTGACGGGTGGATTTCCGTGTCAGGACTTTTCAATTGCAGGAAAACGACTGGGATTCGACTCAAGAAAATCGCATAATGGAGGGTTGCTTGATGTCGATGAACCGACAGCAGAAAGCAGAGGAAATCTGTATATGTGGATGCGTGAGGTCATTACACTTACAGAGCCTAAACTGTTTATAGCGGAAAATGTAAAAGGATTGACAAATCTTGGAGATGTAAAAAGCGTAATTGAGCATGATTTTGCGCAAGCAGGAAAAGAAGGATACTTAGTAGTTCCGGCAAAAGTTTTGTATGCGCCGGACTATGGTGTTCCGCAGTCCAGGGAACGTGTTATCTTTTTTGGATTCCGAAAAGATGCGCTTACGGGCAAAGCGAAAAAAGCCTTGACTCAAAAGGATATTCCAGAAGAGTACGAACCATATCCGGACAAAACTCATGGAAAGGAAAGAAAGCCGATCGTTACATGCGGAGACGCATTTGTTGGATTGAAGGAGCCTGATGAAAGTCTGGATCTGTCACAAATGAAATTCTCAAAAGCAAAATATATGGGAACGCATTGTCAAGGACAGACGGAAGTGAGATTGAACGCTGTAGGGCCAACAATTCGTTCGGAACATCATGGGAATATTGAGTACCGAAGGTTGAACTTACTACACGGGGGGAAGCATTATGACGAACTGAGTGCTGGTTTAGAAGAGCGCAGGTTAACAGTCAGAGAATGCGCGAGAATTCAAACTTTTCCAGATGATTATCAATTTATTTTGAGAAAAACGGAAAAGAACAGCAATGTTTCCGCCAGTGATGCCTATAAAATAATTGGAAACGCTGTTCCGTGTGTGCTGGCATATAACATCGCTAAAAATATCGAGAAAAAATGGTTGAGGTATTTTGTGGAGGAACAGAAATGATTATATCTGTGAATCCGCAGCCAACATTAGAAGAATTTAGGCGGCTAATGGTTGAAACGGATGAATTGCTTAATGATGACGCACGCAGAAGACCTGAATATTATGCGTCACGAGGAGGAAATCCATTAGAAGATGATGTAAAAACCGCATTGGAAGAGTGCGCAAAGGGAACGGTGTTTGCCCATACGATTGAAAAAGTGTCAGGTCAAAGATTTCCGGATATTGTAACAGCTCAGTATTATGGGGTGGAGGTAAAAAGTACAAAGGAAAATCATTGGACATCGACAGGAAGCAGTATTTTGGAATCAACGAGAATATCGGATGTTCGTAGGATTTTTATGACATTTGGAAAACTTGGCGGAAGTCCGATTGAGTTTTTGTCAAGACCCTATGAGGAATGCTTGTATGGGATTGCGGTTACGCATATGCCACGATACCTCATTGATATGCGGATTGAACATGAGCAAACAATTTTTTCAAAGATGGGAGTTCCGTATGATGAGTTACGGAAAATGGAAAATCCAATCGCTCCGGTTGCGGCTTATTATCGGAAGCAGTTAAAACAAGGCGAAAGTTTATGGTGGGCGGGGGATGCCGCAGATGAGTCCGTTTCCGCTACAATTCGCTTGTGGAAAAATCTCAACGCAGAGCAAAAAAGATTTTATACAATTTATGGATGCGTTAATTTTCCGGAAATTTTCGGTGGTGACTATGATCGATATGCGCTCTGGCTGACTTCACAGGGAATCGTTGACCCACACATAAGAGACCAATTTTCGGCTGGAGGAAAAGAAGACATGCTGTTATCTTCTGGCGATACCGTTAAATTCCCTGCCGTGTATCGTAGGGTAAAAGATAATACAGAGCTGTTTACAAAACGGATG
>CAVEGP010000046.1:0-16111 GCA_963615155.1 Bacteroides uniformis
CCTGCGTCCCTCTTACTTCCCCTTCACCGAGCCCAGCGTCGAGGTGGACGTCAGCTGCTTTGAGTGCGGCGGCAAGGGCTGCCCCCTGTGCAAGCACACCGGCTGGATCGAAGTTCTGGGCGGCGGTGTCGTCAACCGCAAAGTTCTCGAGAACTGCGGCATCGACCCGGACGAGTATTCCGGTTTCGCGTTCGGCATCGGCATCGAGCGCATCGCAATGCTCAAGTACGGCATCAACAACATCGGTCTGATGTTTGAGAACAATCTGCAATTCCTCAAGCAGTTCCATGAATAAGAGGGGAGAGAGCAAACAATGAAAGTACCTTTCAGCTGGTTAAAAGAACTCGTCGATATTGACGTTACCGCACAGGAATTGGAAGAAAAACTGTTTTCCTGCGGTTTTGAAGTGGAAGAGCTGATCCCGTTGGATGCCGGCATCAGCAAGGTGGTCGTCGGTAAGATCACCGAGATGGAAAAACAGGAAGGCACCCATCTGACCAAGTGCGTTGTCGACTGCGGCGAGTACGGCCATGACATCCGCATCAGCACCGGTGCCGCCAACATGAAGGTCGGTGATTGTGTGCCTGCCGCTCTGGACGGCTCGACCCTGCCCGGCGGTATCAAAATCAAGGCCCGCAAGATGCAGGGCGTGGAGTCCAACGGTATGCTCTGCTCCGGCGAAGAGCTGGGTCTGAACGACGATCTGTTCCCGGGTTCTGAGGTCTACGGCCTGCTCATCCTGCCCGAGGACAGCGTTCCCGGCACGGATATCGCCCCGGTGGTCGGTCTGGACGACTACATCTTCGATATCTCCATCACTGCAAACCGCCCCGACTGTCAGTCGGTTCTGGGCATCGCCCGTGAAGTTGCCGCCATCCTCGGCAAGCCACTCCACATGCCCGCAATGGATTACAATGCCGTCTGTGACGCCGATGAACCGGTCAGCGTTTCTGTGGAAGCACCTGACCTCTGCCCACGCTATATGGCGCACTACGTCCGGAACATCCGGATGGGCGAGTCTCCCTGCTGGATGAAGCGTCACCTCGCCCTGTGCGGTCTGCGCTCCATCAGCAACGTCGTTGATATCACCAACCATACCCTGCTCGAGATGGGCCAGCCCATGCACGCCTTTGACCTGAACAAGGTCGCTGGCCGCAGCATCACCGTCCGCCGCGCACACAACGGTGAAAAAATCACGACGCTGGACGAGAAGGAATTCACCCTGAACGAGAACAACCTCGTTATCTGCGATGCTGAGAAGCCCGTTGCGCTGGCTGGCATCATGGGCGGTGCAAACTCCGGCATGGATGACAACACCACCAGCCTGCTCTTTGAATGCGCAACCTTCGCCCGCGACAGCGTTCGTAAGACCAGCCGCGCTCTGGGTCAGAACAGCGACTCTTCCGCCCGCTACGAGAAGGGCGTTGACCGTCATTCTCCTGAACTGGGTCTGGCTCGCGCCCTGCACCTGATTCAGGAGTTGGACTGCGGCGACATCACTACCCTCGAGTATGACCTGACCGATGGCCGTCCCCTGGAGCGCAAGCACATCGTCACCACTCCGGAAAAGATCTGCTCTGTGCTGGGCATCACCGTTCCCGACCAGACCATGATCGACATCCTCAAGCGTCTCGAGTTCACCGTGGACGTGCAGGCAGACGGCAGCTGGGATGTTTCCGCTCCGCTCTATCGTGAGGACGTGGAGGATTATCCCGACCTCGCCGAGGAAGTCATTCGCGAGTACGGCTATGACCACATCGTTCCCACCTTCCTCAAGACCGCAGCCGTCACCAATGGCGGTCTGAACTACGACCAGAAGCAGCAGATGAAGACCAAGCGTTTGCTGGCCGCACAGGGCTTCTATGAAGCTTCCACGCTGGCCTTCTACTCCAACGCTGAACTGGACATGCTCCACATCCCGGCGGACGACGAGTCCCGCAAGACCATCCGCATCCTGAACCCCATCAGCGAAAATCTGTCCATCATGCGGACGATGCTGACCCCCTCGATGCTGAATGTCATCGTTGACAACCTCAAGAAGGGCAACACCGAGGGTCGTCTGTTCGAGATGGCTCCCGTCTATCTGGCAAAGGAGCTGCCCATCAATGAACATCCCCACGAGCGGCAGACGCTCTGCATTGGTGCGTTCGGTCCGGCGGAGGACTTCTTTACCGTCAAGGGTGCGATGGAAGCTCTGGCCGCTGGCTTCGACCTGAAGTTCAGCTATCAGCGTGAAACGACCCCGTGGCTGCACCCCGGCATCAGCGCGGCGGTCTACTGCAACGGCAAGCGGTTGGGTGTGTTCGGCAAGTTGGCGAACGAGATCAACGCTGAGCTTGAGATCGCAAAGGAGCAGAAGGACAGTCAGAACATCTATCTGGGCGAGCTGGATTATGAGGCTCTGATGTCCTGTGTCGAAGGCGAGCTGCGCTATAAACCGCTGAGTGCTTATGCGGCCGTCAAGCGTGACCTCGCTCTGGTCTGCGACGAAAAAGTCACCTGCGGTGAGATCGAAGAGACCATCCAGAAGGCAAGCCCTCTCATCAAGGAAGTTAAGCTGTTTGATATCTATCGCGGCGCAAACCTCGGTGAGGGCAAGAAGAGCATGGCGTTCTCCCTGACGTTGTCTGACCACGATGTGGAGATCTCTGCGGAACAGGTCGAGCGTACCGTCAAGAAGATCCTTGGCAACCTGAAGTTCAAGCTGGGGATCGAAATCCGCTGATTTTTTGGGTGAACCCTTGCCTCTCACTTTGGGAGAGGTGGTGCGGCGTAAGCTGTGACTGAGAGGGCAAGCCTGGTATCAATTGAGAAATAAGCACAGCGATAAGATGACTCTTTTGGAGCTGCATCGTATCGCTGTGCTTTTGTTTATTTGGCAGCATCCTTGCCCTCTCAGTCACCTGCGGTGACAGCTCCCCCCAAAGTGGGAGCCAAGAACGAGAGAGGGCTTGCTGACAAGAAAAAGTTATGCTACACTTTAGATAAAAGTATCTTATTGTATCAGGAGGAACCAGCGTGGAGGATTACCGCACCATACGGGGGACAGCCACCGGAGAATATGAGGAGAAAAAGAGCCGCTTTATTGCGCAACTGTCCTTTGCCGACAGCGAGGAAAAGGCAGTCGCCTTTCTGGAACAGGTGCGTGCGGCAAACCGGACGGCACGGCACAATGTATATGCTTATCGTCTGCGGGAGGGAAATCGGGAACGGTATTCGGATGATGGCGAACCGGCAAAGACCGCAGGAACGCCCGCCTTGGAAGTGCTACAGCACAGCGGTCTGACCGATCTGATCGTGGTCGTGACCCGCTATTTCGGTGGAGTGCTGTTGGGCACAGGCGGACTGGTTCGAGCCTATACAACGGCGACTGCCCGTGCTCTCGAAAATGCCGAGGTCGTCACGGTGCGGAGCGTCATCGAGCTGACGGTCACGGTGGATTACTCACTGTACGAGCGGGCGGTGCTGCTGATCCAGGCGGCGGGCGCAAAGCTTGGCGAGCCGAGCTTCACCGACCGTGTGACCCTGTGCTGGCAGATGCCGGAGGGAACGCAAGCCCCCCTGTTGGAGCAGCTGCGGGAGCTGACCCGAGGCAGCGCGCAGATGGAGATCTCGAAGCCGTTCTATGCGCCGTTCTGAGGGAAAATGTGAACAAATTGGAAAAATTTGGGTATCGACAGCAAAATTCACCCTTCGACAGATCAAATGCGTTACAATAGCCGCAGGCGCGGCATTGGAATCGGCTGTGTGCTGAGAAAGAGGGGAGAGAGGAAATCGAAAAACCATGATTCCACACGAATATATTGAGGAACTGACCCGCCGGACGGATATCGTGGAGCTGGTGGGCAGTTATGTACAGTTGAAGCGAAAGGGACGGCTTTATGGCGGGCTTTGCCCTTTCCACAGCGAAAAATCACCTTCGTTCTATGTCTATCCGGACACCCAGAGCTTTTACTGCTTTGGCTGTGGGGCAGGCGGCGACGCGATCACTTTTACCAAGAAGATCAACAGCATTGACTATACGGAAGCGGTCAAGCTTCTGGCGGGACGCGCCGGAATGCCTGAGCCGCAGGAGGATGACAAGACAGGAAGAATGCGCAGCCGCATCCTTTCGATGAATAAGGAAGCGGCGCGCTTCTTCCACGCCTGCCTGAATTCTACCGTCGAGGAAGCGCGGCAGGCACGCGCTTACTGGCGGCGGCGTGGGCTGGACGATAAGACCATTGTCCGGTTCGGTCTGGGCTACGCCCCCAACGACGGACAGGCACTCTATCAATACCTGCGGGACAAGGGCTACAACCAGCAAGAGCTGGATGCCAGCGGTCTGTTCAAGCGCAGTCCGTCCGGACGAATTTACTGTCTGTTCTGGAAACGGGTCATGACACCGATCTTTGATCTGCGTGGAAATATCATCGCCTTCGGAGGTCGTGTGCTGGACGACTCAAAACCGAAGTACGTCAACAGCCCTGAAACGATGGTCTACCACAAGTCCGAAACGGTCTTTGCGCTTCAGATTGCAAAACGGAGTGCGTCACGGAGGTTCGTCCTCTGTGAGGGTTATATGGACGTTATTAGCATGCAGCAGGTGGGCATTGATACGGCTGTCTGCGCCTGCGGCACGGCTCTGACGCCGGATCAGGTCAAGCTCATCAGCGAATACGCAGAGGAAGTCATCCTCAGCTACGACTCGGATGAAGCTGGTCAGAAGGCCACGATGCGTTCGCTGGAGCTGTTCCGGAACAGTCCGGTCAAGGTCGGTGTTCTGCAGATCCCGGGAGCGAAAGATCCTGATGAGTACATCAAAAAATATGGCGCAGACCGTTTCAAGGCTCTGCTGGACGAAGTGGGCAATGCGCTGGACTTCCGGATGAAACGTCTGCGCGACCAGTTCGACCTCGGTCAGGACGCACAACGGCTGGAGTATATCCGGCAAGCCGTCGAAATGCTGGCGGAACGCTCCAACCCGACCGAACAGGAGGTCTATGCCGGACGGCTGGCGGAGGAGACGAATGTTTCCAAGAACGCGATCCTGACCCAGATGGAGACTGCTGTCAAAAAGGCGAACAGTAAACGCCGCAGGGAAAAGAACCGGGATATCCTGCATTCGGGCGAGATGGATCGCATCAAGCCATCTTATGATGTGGGCGGTTCGAAGGCGGTGGGCGTTGCCAGCGCAGAGCAGAGGCTTTTGGCTGCCATGCTGCGTGAGCCGGTCTATATCCCGAAGGTTCGCGCCTGCATCCGACCGGAACAGTTCATCATGCCGCAGCAGAAGGAGATTTATGAGGCGATGCTCCGCTGTCAGCAGGAAGGGATCGAGCTGAGCCTTTCGACCCTGCGGAACTTTGTCAGTGAGGAGGCGTTGAATGAATTGAGCCGTCTTGCGGCACAATACAGCGATGTCAACTGTACGCCGGAAGATATCGACCTTTATCTTGACCGCATTGCCAAGGGAACGCCCATCGCAAGCAAAGCGGCAGGAATGTCGAACGATGAACTTGAACAATTCCTCCAGTCGATGAGAGAAAAAAAGCAGGGGAATTCCCCCTCAGCGGACGAATAAAAGCATCCTTTCCCTCCGGCTGGAGCTGGAAGGAGAAAGAATTATGCAAAAAATGTCGCAGACGGATGAATTGGCAAAGCTTTTGTCGGCTAAGGCACGCAGACATATCCTGACCCCGGAACAGATCAGCCGCGCAATGGATGAGCATGACTACGATGTGGCGGGGCTGGACGCGCTGTATGAGGAGTTGGAACGGCGAGGTGTCCGGATCGCGGAGGAGGATGAGGAGCTTCCGGTTCTGGATGAGGAACAGATCGGGAAGTTGGAGCACGAGCTTTCATCCGAGGGTGTTGCGCTGGATGACCCCGTAAAGACCTATCTGAAGGAGATCGGGCGGGTGCCTTTGCTGACGACGGAGACAGAAGCAGTCCTTGCGAGAGCGGCTCGCTCCGGCGATCCGGAGGCTCGGCGAAAGCTCAGCGAAGCAAACCTTCGGCTGGTCGTCTCAGTGGCGAAACGCTACGCCGGACGGGGACTGCCGTTTCTGGATCTGATCCAGGAGGGAAATCTCGGACTCATGAAGGCATCGGAGAAGTTTGAGCCGGAGCGGGGCTTCAAGTTCTCAACTTATGCGACATGGTGGATCCGGCAGTCCATCACCCGTGCTATCGCCGATCAGGGACGGACGATCCGCATTCCGGTGCATCTGGTGGAGAATATCAACCGTGTCAAAAAGCTGTCGGGAGAGCTTTTTCGGAAAAACGGTCGTGAGCCGACTCCGGAGGAGATCGCTGTCCGTCTGGATATGGAACCGGATCGGGTGCGTGAGCTGTTGCTTCTGGCGCAGGAACCGGTCAGTCTGGAAACGCCGGTGGGCGAGGAAGAGAACGCCCACCTCGAGGATTTCATACAAGACGAGGAGGCGGGCATCCCGGTGGACGAGGCGGGACGACAAATGCTGCGCAGGGAGCTGATGAATGTTCTGAAAAGCCTGACGCCTCGGGAAGAACGGGTCATCGCCCTGCGGTTCGGTCTTGAGGATGGGCGTGCCCGCACACTGGAAGAATTGGGAAAGGAATTCAACATTACCCGCGAACGGGTGAGACAGATCGAGGCGAAGGCTCTTCGTAAGCTCCGCCATCCAAGCCGTGCCAAGAGATTGCGGGATTATCTGGAGGAGTGAGCGGATTTCAAGAGCAAACATAGACAAAATGCACAAGGTGCTTTTTGGCAGGAACATGAAAAATCAAAAAATCAACCCTGAAATGGGATAAAAAATACACGCTCCCGGGCGTCCGAAGAAGATGGGCGTCTGGGAATTTTTTTGCCCTGAAATCTAAAAAATGGCTTGACAACAAGAGATTCCTGGTGTATACTGAACCAGTATCACATAATGGCCTAGTGCGCCAAAAAGAGAGTTTTGGATGGATAAGCTTGGAGGATAGAACCGAAAAGTTTGTGAAAAATGCCGAACTTCTTCTCCGGACACAGGTCGAATTATGTGTGTGTGCTCAAAATTCGACCTGCGTAAAGCAACACCCGTAGAATATAAAAGTAAGGAGTGGTTGATTTTATGATGAAAGTCAAGCCCGTCAAGCTCGGCAAAACCGAGCGTATGAGCTTCTCCCACATCGACGAAGTCATCAGCATGCCGAACCTGATCGAGGTTCAGAAGAACTCTTACCAGTGGTTCCTTGACGAGGGACTGAAGGAGGTCTTCCATGATATCGGCACGATTGAGGACTACACCGGTAATCTTGCGCTGAGCTTCGTGGATTTCCGTCTGGATAAGGAGCCGAAGTACAGCATCAAGGAGTGCAAGGAGCGTGACGTGACGTATGCCGCGCCCCTGCGCGTGACAGCTCGTCTGCTGAATAAAGAGACCGGCGAAGTCAAGGATCAGGAAATTTTCATGGGCGACTTCCCGCTGATGACCGACGCCGGCACGTTCGTCATCAATGGTGCGGAGCGCGCCATCGTCAGCCAGTTGGTTCGTTCTCCCGGTGTGTTCTACGGTCACGATCATGATAAGGTCGGAAACGATCTGTACAGCGCGACCATGAACCCGAACCGCGGCGCATGGCTCGAGTACGAGACCGACGCTTCCGATGTGTTCTATGTCCGTATTGATAAGAACCGCAAGCTGCCCGTTACCGTTCTGTGTCGTGCGCTGGGGCTGTCCTCCAACGAGGAGATCCTGAGCTTCTTCGGCGAGGACGAGCGTATTCTGGCGACCCTCGAAAAGGATACCACCAAGAATCAGGAAGAGGGTCTGCTGGAGGTCTATCGCAAGCTGCGCCCGGGTGAGCCTCCCACGGTCGAGTCCGCTACCAGCCAGATCAATATGCTGTTCTTCGATCCGCGCCGTTACGATCTCTCCCGTTTCGGTCGCTATAAGATGAACAAGAAGCTGTCTCTGGCTCGCCGCATTGAGGGTCATATTGCGGCAGAGGATATCGTCGCTCCGCTGACGGGTGAAGTCCTGATCGAGAAGGACACCAAGATCACCCGTGAGAAGGCAAAGATGGCGGACGATGCCGGCGTCGATGTCGTGATCCTGAAGGTCGAGGACAAGAAGGTCAAGGTCATCACCAATGGTTGTGTTGATCCGCAGAACTTCTTCTCGTTCGATGTCAAGGAGTGCGGCATCAACGAACGCTGCTCCTTTGAGGAGATCAAGAAGATCCTCGATACCACCTCGGACGTGGAGGAGCAGAAGGAAATGCTCCGCCGCAACCACGACCTGCTGATCGGTCGCACTGTTACCGTGAAGGACATCCTGTCCTCCATCAACTATCTGAACGGTCTGGGTCATGGCATCGGCACGACCGATGATATCGACCATCTGGGCAACCGCCGCATCCGCAGTGTCGGTGAGCTGCTGCAGAACCAGTTCCGCATCGGCTTCTCCCGTATGGAGCGTGTCATCCGTGAGCGTATGACGCTTCAGAGTCAGGATCAGAGCGTCATCACTCCGCAGGCTTTGATCAACATCCGTCCGGTCGTCGCAGCCATCAAGGAGTTCTTCGGATCTTCTCCGCTGTCTCAGTTCATGGATCAGAACAACCCTCTGGCTGAGCTGACCCACAAGCGTCGTCTGTCTGCCTTGGGTCCCGGCGGTCTGAGCCGTGACCGTGCGGGTTTCGAGGTCCGCGACGTTCACTACAGCCACTATGGTCGCATGTGCCCCATCGAGACTCCGGAAGGTCCGAACATCGGTCTGATCTCCTATCTGGCATCTTACGCAAAGATCAATGAGTATGGCTTCGTCGAAGCTCCGTACCGCAAGGTCAGGAAGACCTATGACGAGAAGGGCAAGCTGATCGATCAGGTTGTCACCGATGAAGTTGAATATATGACTGCTGACGTTGAGGACGAGTATGTCGTCGCTCAGGCAAACGAGCCTCTGGACGAGGGTAAGCACTTCATCCGTTCCCGTGTTTCGGCTCGCCGCCGTGATGACATTCTGGAAATCGACGCCGATAAGGTCGATTATATGGACGTTTCGCCCCGAATGATGGTCTCTGTCGCTACCGCATGTATCCCCTTCCTGGAGAACGATGACTGTAACCGTGCTCTGATGGGCTCGAACATGCAGCGTCAGGCAGTGCCTCTGATGGTCACTCAGCAGCCCATCGTTGCGACCGGCATGGAGTACAAGGCAGCGACCGACTCCGGCACGGCAGTTCTGGCAAAGAACGACGGTGTTGTGGAGCAGATGGACGCCGACCATGTCGCCGTTCGCACCAACATGGGTGTTCTTGAGAATTACCCGCTGGTGAAGTTTGCTCGCTCCAACGCAGGCACCTGCATCAACCAGCGTCCCATCGTCGAGATCGGCGAGAGCGTCAAGGCGGGTCAGGTTCTGGCTGACGGTCCGGCAATGCGCAACGGCGAGATCTCTCTGGGTAAGAATGCCCTGATCGGCTTCATGACCTGGGAGGGCTACAACTACGAGGACGCTGTCCTGCTGAATGAGAAGATCGTTCGTGAGGACGTTTATACTTCTATCCATATTGAGGAATACGAGACGGAGTCTCGTGATACCAAGCTCGGACCTGAGGAGATCACCCGTGATATCCCCAATGTTTCCGAGGATGCTCTGAAGGATCTGGACGAGCGCGGCATCATCCGTGTTGGCGCAGAGGTCAAGAGCGGCGATATTCTGGTCGGCAAGGTCACTCCGAAGGGTGAGACTGAGCTGACCGCCGAGGAGCGTCTGCTTCGCGCCATCTTCGGCGAGAAGGCACGTGAAGTCCGTGATACCTCTCTGCGTGTGCCGCACGGCGAGTACGGCATCATCGTGGATGTCAAGGTCTTCACTCCGGAGAACAGCGATGAGCTGCAGCCCGGTGTCCGTGAGGTCGTCCGCTGCTATATCGCTCAGAAGCGTAAGATCAGCGTCGGCGATAAGATGGCAGGTCGTCACGGCAACAAGGGTGTCGTTTCCCGCATTCTGCCGCAGGAGGATATGCCTTATCTGCCCGATGGTACCCCGCTGGATATCGTGCTGAACCCGCTGGGCGTTCCCTCTCGTATGAACATCGGTCAGGTGCTGGAAGTCAACCTTGGCTACGCAGCAAAGGCCTGCGGCATCAAGGTCATGACCCCCGTCTTCGACTCTGCGCGTGAGGCGGATATCGGGGACACCTTCGATACCGCGCGTGAGATGTGGCACGGTGAGAACGCCCCCGCATATCCCACCAAGCTGCCTAAGATCATGGGCGAGAAGGGTCACATCATCGACTTCTCCAAGATCGAGCTGGATCGTGACGGTAAGACTACCGTTTATGACGGTCGTACCGGTGAGAAGTTTGATAACCGCGTTACGGTCGGTTATATGTACTACCTGAAACTGCATCACCTCGTTGACGATAAGATCCACGCTCGTTCTACGGGTCCCTACTCTCTGGTCACGCAGCAGCCTTTGGGCGGTAAAGCTCAGTTCGGCGGTCAGCGTTTCGGTGAGATGGAGGTCTGGGCACTGGAGGCTTACGGTGCAGCTTACACCCTGCAGGAGATTCTGACCGTCAAGTCGGACGACGTTGAGGGTCGTGTCAAGACCTACGAAGCCATTGTCAAGGGCGAGCCGATCCCGCAGCCGGGCATCCCCGAATCCTTCCGCGTTATGCTGAAGGAGTTGCAGTCCCTGGGTCTGGACGTTATCGTTCAGGACAAGGAAGGCAACGAGATCGATATGCGCCAGAACTTCGACGATGAAGAGACTGGTTTTGATATGCGTGATGTTGCTGGCAGCGAAACTGTCACCAACGAGAACGAGCTGCTCAATGATTACACCATCAAGGACGCCGACGCTGGTTTCGATGACCCTTCTGTGCTGGATGACGACACTTCTGCTGCAGAGTCTTCCTCCGACGAAGTGAATTTTGACGACTAAAAAACCGAAAGAACCTGTTTTCTCCTTGCGGTGTGCGTGCTGTGCGCCGCAGAAGGGGAGAGCAGCGGATTTTAAAAAAATCGCCTGTATCATCGAGACTACAAGAGATTAAGGAAGGGTTCGTTTCATGGAAAACAACGTTTTCGATTCGATTAAAATCGGCCTTGCCTCTCCCGATCAGATCCGCAAGTGGAGCTACGGCGAGGTGAAGAAGCCTGAAACCATCAATTACCGCACTCTGAAGCCGGAGCGTGACGGTCTGTATTGCGAACGCATTTTCGGACCTACCAAGGACTGGGAGTGCCACTGCGGCAAGTACAAGCGCATCCGCTACAAGGGCAAGGTCTGTGATCGCTGCGGCGTTGAAGTCACCAAGGCAAAGGTTCGTCGTGAGCGCATGGGTCACATCGAGCTGGCCGCTCCCGTCAGCCATATCTGGTATTTTAAGGGAATTCCCAGCCGCATTGGTCTGATGCTGGACATCAGCCCCCGTCTGCTAGAAAAGGTTCTCTATTTCGCAAGCTATATCGTCACAGATCCCGGTCTGACCCCGCTGGACAAGAAGCAGCTTCTGACCGAAAAAGAGTATCGCGAAATGCGCGAGCGTTACGGTGACGAATTTGAGGCGGCAATGGGTGCAGAGGCGATTCAGGATCTCCTGAAGGAAATTGACCTCGACCAGTTGAGCGCAGAGCTGACGGCTGAGGTCGAGAAGTCCTCCGGACAGAAGCGCGTCCGCATTCTGAAGCGTCTGGAAGTCGTAGAGGCTTTCCGCGTTTCCGGCAACCGTCCTGAGTGGATGGTGATGGATGTTCTGCCGGTTCTGCCGCCCGATCTGCGTCCTATGGTTCAGTTGGACGGCGGACGCTTCGCAACCTCCGACCTGAACGATCTGTACCGCCGTGTCATCAACCGCAACAACCGTCTGCGCCGTCTGTTGGAGCTGGGTGCTCCTGACATTATCGTCCGCAACGAAAAGCGTATGCTGCAGGAGGCTGTTGACAGCCTGATCGACAACGGTCGCCGTGGTCGTCCGGTCACTGGTCCGAACAACCGTGCGCTCAAGAGCCTGTCTGATATGCTCAAGGGCAAGCAGGGTCGCTTCCGTCAGAACCTGCTGGGTAAGCGTGTTGACTACTCGGGTCGTTCCGTTATCGTCGTTGGTCCTGAGCTGAGGATGGATCAGTGCGGCCTGCCCAAGGAAATGGCGCTGGAGCTGTTCAAGCCCTTCGTCATGAAGGATCTGGTCGAAAAGGGTGTTGCAAACAACATCAAATCTGCCCGCAAGATGGTCGAGCGTGCGAAGCCGGAGGTCTGGGACAGCCTCGAGACCGTGATCAAGGGACATCCTGTCCTGCTGAACCGTGCGCCTACCCTGCACCGTCTGGGCATTCAGGCCTTTAATCCGGTGCTAGTCGAGGGTCGTGCGATCAAGCTGCACCCGCTGGTATGTACTGCATTCAATGCGGACTTTGACGGTGACCAGATGGCAGTCCACCTCCCGCTGGGCGAAGATGCCTGCCGTGAGGCAAAGATGCTGATGCTGGCTTCCGGCAACCTGCTGAAGCCGTCTGATGGTGCTCCCGTTACCGTTCCTACTCAGGATATGATCCTTGGCAACTACTACCTGACGACCGTTCGTGAGAACGACGACGGTGCAGGCAAGGTCTTCCGGGATGAGAACGAAGCTCTGATGGCTTATGCGGAGCATGTTGTTACCTTGCATGCGCCCATCAAGGTGCGCCGCACCATGACCATCGACGGTGTCGAGCACACGGGTCTGGTGGATGCTACGGTCGGTCGCATCATCTTCAATACGCCGGTTCCTCAGAATCTGGGTTATATCGACCGTACCGATCCGGAGCACTGGCTGGAGTATGAGGTCAGCTTCCGTGTTACCAAGAAGACGCTGCCTGACATCATTTCCCGCTGCATGACCCGCAATGGCACCCGTGCCTGCGCAAAGATGCTGGATGCGATCAAGGCTCAGGGCTATAAATATTCCACGCTGTCGGCGATCTCGGTCGCTGTCTGCGACGCAGTTATCCCGCCGCAGAAAGATGAGCTGATCGCAGATGCGGATCAGCAGGTCTCCAAGGTCAACAAGCTGTTCAACCGCGGTCTGATTTCCGAAGGCGAGCGTTATACGCAGACCATCAACATCTGGCAGGCAACTACCGATAAGGTCTCGAAGGCTCTGGCGGCAAACCTGCCCAAGGACAACGAGATCTTCATGATGGCGGATTCCGGTGCGCGTGGTTCTATGAACCAGATCAAGCAGCTGGCTGGTATGCGTGGTCTGCTGGCAAATACCGCAGGTAAGACCATTGAGATGCCCATTCGTGCCAACTACCGTGAAGGTCTGAACATCCTGGAGTACTTCGTTTCTGCTCGTGGTGCTCGTAAGGGTCTGGCAGATACCGCTCTGCGTACCGCTGACTCTGGCTACCTGACCCGTCGAATGGTCGATGTTTCTCAGGAAGTCATCGTCCGTGAGATCGACTGCGGCACCTCTGATGGTCTGTGGGTCTCTGAGATCCACGAGGGCAAGGAGAAGATTGAGAGCTTCCGTGAGCGTATCATTGGTCGTTACGCGGTTGGGGATGTCGTCAATCCTGTCACGGGCAAGGTCATCGTTCCGGAAGGCAAGATGATCGACCTCTACGATGCGAATGATATCGAGGCGGCTGGCATCAACAAGCTGAAGATCCGCAGCCTGCTGACCTGCCGTGCAAAGATCGGCGTGTGCTCACACTGCTATGGCTCGGATATGGCGAACGGTGAGCCTGTCCAGCTGGGTGAGTCCATTGGTGTTATCGCGGCAGAGTCGATCGGTGAGCCGGGCACTCAGCTGACCATGCGTACTTTCCATACCGGCGGTATCGCATCGGCAGAAGATATCACACAGGGTCTTCCTCGTGTTGAGGAGCTGTTCGAGAGCCGCCGTCCCAAGAGCATGGCGATCATGAGCGAGATCTCCGGTGTTGTCTCTCAGGATGACACCAAGAAAAACGTCGTCATCAAGGTCACCGGCAAGGACGAGAATGGTGCCGAGGTTGTGAAGAGCTACTCCATCCCGTTCACCCAGCATGCGCGTGTTATGCCCGGCGACCGTGTGGAGAAGGGCGACATCATTACCCGTGAAGGTGTTCTGTATCCGCAGGATATCCTCGCCATCAAGGGTCTGAGCGATGTTCAGAACTACCTCATCAGCGAGGTTCAGAAGGTTTACCGTCTGCAGGGCGTTGAGATCAACGATAAGCATATCGAAGTTATCGTCCGTCAGATGTGCCGTAAAGTCCGCGTGACTGATTCCGGCTCTTCCGATCTGATCGGCGGCGCACTGGCAAACCGTCTGGAGGTTGAGAACATCAATGAAGAGCTGCAGAAGCGCATTGATGCAGGGGAGCAGGGCATTAAGCTGGTCGAGTATCAGCAGGTTCTGCTGGGTATCACCAAGGCAGCTCTGGCAAATGAGTCCTTCCTGTCCGCAGCGTCCTTCCAGGAGACCACCCGTGTCCTGACCGAGGCAGCGATCAAGGGCAAGGTTGACCCGCTGGCTGGTCTGAAGGAGAATGTCATCATCGGTAAGCTGATCCCGGCTGGTACGGGTCTTCCGGAAGTCCGTGAGGATCTGGTCCGCCGTGAGCAGGAACGTGATGAACAGGTGGCAGCCGAAATGGAAGCTGCAAACCAGCAGTAAGCGTTTTTCGGCGAAACGTACCATAAAAGATTGAAAATCGTCACCCTGTGGGCATAACCCCCCGCAGGGTGATTTTTCGTTGAATAAAACCGAATTTTTTTGGAAAAACTGTTGACAATCGGAAGGAAAACGAGTATTATATAACTGTTGCGCGTCCTGAACGGGCGAAGCGGCAGAAAATCGGAGAATTCCGATGTGTATCATTAAGAAAGGAGAAACAAAATGCCTACTTTTAACCAGCTTGTACGCAAAGGCCGTCAGGTTCTGGCTACGAAGAGCACCGCTCCCGCACTGCAGCAGAGCTACAATTCTCAGAAGAAACAGTATTCTGATCTGAGCAGCCCCCAGAAGCGCGGCGTCTGCACCGCAGTTCGTACCATGACCCCGAAGAAGCCTAACTCTGCTCTGCGTAAGGTTGCTCGTGTCCGCCTCACGAATGGTATTGAGGTCACCTCTTACATTCCCGGTATCGGCCATAACCTGCAGGAGCACTCCGTCGTGCTGATCCGTGGCGGTCGTGTTAAGGACCTGCCCGGTGTGCGTTACCACATCATCCGTGGTACCCTGGATACTCAGGGTGTTGCAGGTCGTAATCAGGCCCGCTCCAAGTACGGCGCGAAGCGTCCTAAGGCCGGTGCTGCGAAGAAGTAATTAAGGAACGAACCGCCATAAACGGCTTTCCATTATATAAATAACAAGTCCGCAAAAGCGGAGGGTAACGGTTTATGTAAGGTCGGCTCTTTGTGACACAACGGGAGTTTTATTACTTTCGAGTACCGATGATATCATTCTGTGAAGGAGGGAAGAAAGATGCCTAGAAGAGGTAACATTGCTAAGCGCGATGTCTTAGCTGATCCTATTTACAATTCCAAGATGGTCACTCGTCTGGTCAACAGCGTTATGCTGGATGGCAAGAAGGGCGTCGCTCAGAAGATCGTTTACGAAGCTTTCACCATGATTCAGGAGAAGACTGGCAACGATCCTCTGGAGACTTTCGAGAAGGCGATGGAGAACATCATGCCCAGCCTCGAGTGCAAGACCCGCCGCGTCGGTGGTGCTAACTACCAGGTTCCTCTGGAAGTCAGCCCCGCTCGCCGTGAGACCCTCGGTCTGCGTTGGTTGACGGCTTACAGCCGCAGCCGTGGTGAGAAGACCATGGCTCAGCGTCTGGCTGCAGAGATCATGGACGCTGCCAACAACACCGGCAACGCTGTGAAGAAGCGCGAGGATACCCATAAGATGGCCGAGGCTAACAAGGCCTTCGCTCATTTCCGTTATTGATCTGTTCTGTAGGAGGTTAATTTCATGGCTACTCCCAGAGAAGTTTCTCTTCAGATGACGAGAAATATCGGCATTATGGCTCATATCGATGCAGGTAAGACTACGACCACTGAGCGTATTCTGTACTACACCGGTATCAACCACAAGATCGGTGAGGTTCATGATGGCGGTGCTACCATGGACTGGATGGTTCAGGAGCAGGAGCGTGGTATCACCATCACTTCCG
>CAVEGP010000047.1:0-15949 GCA_963615155.1 Bacteroides uniformis
TAACACGACCCACACCAAACTCGCCCCGGAGCATCTCACGGGCGATCTCGCAGTAACGATACAGCTCATGCACAGGGACAAGCTCCTCGTTGGCGGCAACCTGGAACACGCTGTCCGCACTGGTGTAGACGATGAGGGCGTTCTCCTTCATCGCCTGCTCGCCGTAGTCCTTGAGCACCTGCGTGCCGGAATAGGGCTGATTGCAGAGGACCTTGTGACCTGTCTTCTCCTCAAACTCATGGATGAGACTGTCCGGGAAACCATTCGGGAAGGTAGGCAGCGGCTTCGGGCTGACGACACCAGCAATCTCCCAGTGACCGATGGTGGTGTCCTTGCCCATGCTCTGCTCCTGCAGGCGGGCAAACGCACCAACGGGGGCGGCATCCTTCTCACCAACGGTCACGCCGTCGATGTTGAACATACCGAGCTTTTTCAAATTCGGACAGTTGAAATCGGGATGCTTCGCAATGGCACCGAGGGTATTCGTCCCCTCATCGCCGAATGCGGCGGCATCCGGTTCCGCGCCGATGCCAAAGCTGTCCAGAACGATCAGAAAAACACGTTTTTCCATATTCTTTTTCTCCGTTTTCCGTCCCAGCGTTCAGGGGGGTCTTTCCCTAGGAAAGTGAGACTTTTGTTTGTCTCTATTATATGCGCAGGCGGTCATTTTCGCAAGCATTTTGTCGAGAAGTTTCCCTTTTATGAAATCTTTAGGGTTTCTTTGCAAAAATTTCTCTTGCCCTATTGTATCCAAGTGTTTATAATATAGATTGGTATGGTTTTTAAACAGCCATATTGGAGTTTCTTCCCTGTCGGCTCTCCGTGAACGAGTCGACAGAGACAGCGGGAGACCGCAAAGCACCCCCGCTGTGCCAAGATAGAGTAATTCAGAGAGATGTTGGAGGTATACGATATGAGAAAAACAAAGATTATCTGCACCCTTGGTCCTTCCACCGATAAGGACGGCGTTCTGCGCGAGCTGGTCGCCAATGGCATGAATGTTGCCCGTTTCAACTTTTCCCATGGCTCTCACGAGGAGCACAAGGGTCGTCTGGACAATCTGAAGGCGATCCGTACCGAGCTGGGCAAGCCCGTCGCCGCTCTGCTGGACACCAAGGGACCTGAGATCCGTCTGAAGGAGTTCAAGAACGGTGTCGAAATGCTGGAGGCCGGTCAGGAGTTCACCCTGACGACCCGCGAGGTCGAGGGCACCAAGGAGATCTGCTCCATCACCTATAAGGATCTGCCGCAGGACGTTGAGCCGGGTGGCACCATCATGCTGGATGACGGTCTGATCAAGCTGAGTATTAAGGCTGTCACCGACACGGATATCGTCTGCGAGGTTCTGAACAGCGGCAAGATCAAGACCAAAAAAGGCGTCAACGTTCCCGGCGTCCACCTGTCCATGCCCTACCTGAGCCAGAAGGACCGCGAGGATATCATCTTCGGCGTCGAGCAGGGCTTCGATTTCATTGCCGCTTCCTTTGTGCGCTGCGCACAGGACGTCTACGACATCCGCAACCTGCTGAACGAGTATGACTCCAGCATCCGCATCATCGCAAAGATCGAGAACCGTGAGGGTGTCAACAACATCGACAGCATTCTGGCTGCTGCAGACGCTGTCATGGTCGCCCGCGGCGACCTCGGTGTTGAGATCAACTTTACCGAACTGCCCGGCATCCAGAAGAGCGTCATCGACCGCTCCTTCTCCTTCGGCAAGCCCATCGTCACCGCTACCCAGATGCTGGACAGCATGATGGTGAATCCCCGCCCGACCCGTGCTGAGATCTCGGACGTTGCAAACGCTATTTACGACGGCACTTCCGCGATCATGCTGTCCGGCGAGACCGCTGCGGGTTCTTACCCCGTCGAAGCTCTCAAGACGATGTCCGCCATTGCAGAGCGCACTGAGAACGAGGCACACTATATCGACCACCGCCTGACTCGGACCTCCGTCATCGGTAAGATCAGCGTCAGCGACGCAACCGCACATGCCGCCTGCCTGACTGCGGAGGACGTCAACGCATCTGCCATCGTCACTGTGTCCGAGTCTGGCACAACCGCCCGCCTGCTGAGCAAGTACCGCCCGTCTCAGCCTATCATTGCTTGTGTCATGAACGAGCAGGTGCAGCGTCAGCTCTCCATCTCCTGGGGCATCACTCCGCTCATGATGAATTTGGCCCACAGCACCGATGAGCTGATCGAGATGTCCACCACTCTGGCAAAGGAGAACGGCTACCTGCACGACGGTGAGCTGGCTGTCGTCACTGCCGGTGTTCCTGTGGGTGTGTCCGGCACCACCAACATGATCAAGATCCACATGATCGGCAACTGTCTGTCCAGTGGCGTCGGCGTTGGTCCCGAGGGCTCTACTCTGTCCAATGCGACCGGCAAGGCATGTGTCTGCCACACCCTTGAGGAGATCCGTGCAAAGTTCAAGCCCGGTATGGTTCTGGTCGTTCCCTCCACCAACAACGAGATGCTCAGCTTCGTCCGCGACGCTGCCGCTCTGGTCGTTGAAGAGCCGGGTCTGAACAGCCATGCCGCGATCGCAGGCAAAGCACTGATGAAGCCCACCATCGTTGGTGCTTCCGGTGCGACCGCACACATCCGTGACGGTCTGATGATCGCTGTTGACTGCGAGCACGGCAGTGTCCAGCGTCTCCAGGCTTGATCCGGTTTGCATGAGGTGAACGAAATGGAGCGCATAGCAAGCTTCTGTGTCGATCACACCAAACTCGGGCGCGGCATGTATCTGAGCCGTCAGGACGGCGATGTCCTGACCTGGGACATCCGGATGAAAAAGCCCAATCAGGGCGATTATCTGACGACAGGGGCAGCCCACACGCTGGAACACCTGTTCGCGACCTACGCCCGAAACAGCTCTTATCAGGACGGCGTGATCTATGTCGGCCCGATGGGATGCCGTACCGGATTCTACCTGCTGACTCGTGGTCTGACCCCTGCCGAGGCACTGGCTCTGACTGTCGAAAGCTTCCGCTTTATGGCTGCGTTCGAGGGCGATATTCCCGGCGCAAGCGAGGTCGAATGCGGCAATTTCCGCGACATGGATCTGCCCGCCGCCAAAGCTGAGGCTACCGCCATGCTTCCGGTGCTGGAGCAACTGACCGCCGGACAACTTCACTACTGAGTACAAATGAAAAACAGCTGAGAATCGAATGATTCTCAGCTGTTTTTCATTTGTACTGTTTTCAGATCGAGCCTCGCTCGACCACCGTATACCCCAGCGTGAGCTGACGCAGCGGCTCATCCCTTCCGCCCTTCTCTATCATCTCAAGGAGCATCCGTGCCGCCTCGACGCCGATCTTGTCTTGGTAAAAATGCACGGTCGTCAGGGCAGGTTCGGCCACGGCGTCCGCCCAGTTGTCTCCAATGCCTGCCAGACTGACATCCTCACCGACCTTCCGACCTGCGGCTTTCAGGGTACTCAGTGCGCCCAACGCAACCGTATCGGTCACACAAACCACACCATCCAACTCCGGACAGGCAGTCAGCAGTTCTTTCATGCAGCGAACTCCCTCATCATAGGTGAAGCGGCTGCAGCAAAGCCATGTCAGCCGACTGCCGTCCATTCCGGCTGCGTCCAGCGCATCCTGCACGCCCTGCCGACGTTCAACGCCCGTCGCCTTGTCCTTTTCCGAGCCGCCGATGTAAACCAGCTTTTTCCGACCCTTTTGCAGCATTTTCTGCGCAAGCTCCCGCGCTGCCGCACGGTCATCGTTGCAGACGCAGGGAAGCTCCGGAAAACGCTGTCCCGTGACGACCAGCGGAGTTTCACAGGCGGCAAACGCTTTTTTGTGCTTTTGGGTACAGCTTGTCCCCATCAGGATGATACCGGAAACGTGACTGCGCTCCATCCCTTCCAGATAGCGAAGCTCCCTGGTCTCATCTCCGCCGGAGCTGCCCATCAGCATCAGATACCCTGCCTTTTCCAGCTCGTTCGAGATGCCCTCTGCAATACGGCTGACGGATTGGGAGCTGAGATCGGGCGCAATGACACCGATCTGCTTCACCCTTCCGGTGCGGAGCGTCTGCGCTGCCGTATCCGGACGGTATCCGGTCTTTTCAATGGCAACACGTATCGCCGCTTTCTTTTCGGCACTCAGCGGTCCTCCGTTGAGGTAGCGACTGACTGCCGCGCTGGATACTCCCGCCATTTTTGCGATGTCGTGGATGGTCATCTTTCCCTTGCCTGCCTTTTTTCTGGTTGACTGGTTGAAATGGATTACAACCAGTATTATACGGTCTTTCCAGCCGTTTCGCAAGCATTTTCAGGAAAATTTTGGTTAAAGTTTTCAGGTTCTCATCGTCAGCGCACGGACGATCAGTCCGAAAAACGCCACGAGGAGCAGAGCGATGACGACGGCGCGATGGGGTGCGGCATTCTTCTTGTTTCGGGAGCTTTTTCGGCTGCCGCTCTGAGAACTCCGACTATTTTTCGGTGCGCTGTTCCGGCTATTCTGAGAGGAACCGCTTCGGGTTCTGCTTCGATTCGAGGTCGATCTCCGGTTATTGCCTGAGCGGCTGGGCGAATCGCCCGAACTGTGCGAACTGCCGGAGCCTCGGCTGGAGCTACGGGATGCCGACTCTTCACTGGTGCGGCGTTTCTGGGCTTTTCTCTCCCCGCAGCGGCTCAGAAAATCTTCCGCCATCCGATAATACCGTTCCAGCTCTGCGGTCTTGAAGGCAGTGTCCGCATAGCCCTCTTCCAAGCTCTCGATGGCTTCATTGAAGAGGATCGCCGCCTGAGCACTGCCAGCACGGTCGGAGGCGTGCGCAGCCTCGTTGCGGGCTGTCCGGACGGCATTACAGGCGCGGCGTGCCGAGGACGGGTGGGCGGTATTTCCCAGCAGGTCCAACGGATGTACTGCGTCCTTTTCCGGATCAAGCAGGACACGCATACACAGGGTGGTATCCATTTGCTGCCAACTGGTTTTTCCACTCAGGTCGGGCAGACGGTCATAGTAATCAGGGCTTTCCTTCTGACGCTGTGCGATGTGTCGCAGCAGGCTGTCAAGGCTGTGATCGCCCGGCTTTTTCTCCCAGTGCCAGCGCAGCAGGCGGCGGCTTATTTCATCGCAGGTCGTTTTGATCTCAAATGCGATCTGCAGCGATCCATCTGGCATTTGTTTTTACCTTCTTTCTCTTAAACCTCTCAGTCACTCCGCAACAGCTTTTCTGATAGGAAAGCCTGTTTTTCTCCATTCCGTCAAAGCCTCTCCTACCAGGAGAGGTGACATCCCGCAGAGATGACGGAGAGGTTTTATAAAAAACGGAGGAAGCCTCTGCCCCCTCCGTTCTGGTTTTTTATTTACAGTGCGAACTGATAATACACGAATCCCCACAGGGCAATGCCTGCGCAGATGATGGCGGTGATGGGCGGCACCCAGCGGATGAGGGTCTCAGCCACGCTGTCACGGGCATTTTCGATTTCATCCTCATCATCCTCGTCCTCCTGCGGCATCGGCTGTGCCTTGGGCACGGAAGACGACTTCCGGAATTCCGATGGAATGACCCGTGTGCCATCCTCCGGAAGATCGGGCTGTTCCGTTCGGGTTGGATGGCTCAGACGAGCGTCCAGAACACGGGTATGCTCGCCGTTGTCCTGCACCGGCTCAAGTGGCGGTGCGAAGGATACGGGCGGCTCAAGATTCGGCTTGCCGGAACGGCTGGGCATCACACGGGTAGTCTCGATCTGGGACGCACCCACGATGCGGGTCGGCTCTTCGGTCTCCTGTGCCATCGGACGGGCGGACGAATGCTCCGGCGCAGTGACCGGCTCCCTGCGCGGAACAGGCTTTTTCTGCTCCGGCTGCAGTAGGGTGTTCAGCGCATTCTGCAACAGGATACGGTCACAGCCGCACTCGGTACAGTAGACGGTATCCTCCTCTTTCGGGTGGAACGCGCCGCATGCGCAGTACCAGCCGTTCTCAAAGACCTGCGGCATATACTTGAGTTCCTGACGGTTCATCCGGCTCTCCAGAGCCTTCCGCAGCTCCGGACTCAGGCGACGGGGCGACGGCAGGCGGACACGTTTGATGCTGTCCAGATGGACGACCCTCTTGCCGTTGTAGACATTCTTGAGGGAGACATCAACACTGGTAATGGCTTTTCGGGTCACAAAGACCGCATCGTCCATGCCAAAGCTTTCTCCGGGCTTGATTTCAAGGTCACGATACTCAAACTCGTCCTCACAGAGGATCACGCCATCGACGCCCTTGCACTTGAAGTGGATCTCCAGAGCCGTCAGCGTCACGCGGGAAATGTTTTTAAAGGTCAGGCAAACCGCGTGATCCCCGCTGTTCTCGCCCTTGAGCAGCTCGACGCAGACAAACTGCACCGGACTGCCCGGCGTATAATAGTTCGCCCGTGTATGGGCTACCGGTTCAAAATTTTCCTCCACAACACTCGCTCCTTCCATAATCATTCGCCCTTCTGGGCGTCCGGATCCACCAATCCAACAGACTGCGCGGTTTCCGCAGGTTCTGCCTGTTCTGCCATTTCCGCAGACTCAGCCGTTTCAACGGATGCCGACTGTTCCTGTTCGGACGCGGTCTCCGTCTTGGGTTCGTCCCCCTCACGAGGAGGCAGCGTACCGCCTTCCATGATGATGTTGAACTCCTTCTCGTTCAGCTTCTCGCGTGCCATCAGAGCCTGTGCCAGCGCATGAAGCTGGTCGATGTGTTCGGTCAGGGTGCGGCGGCAGGTCTCATAAGCTTCGTCGATGATATCACGCATCTCGCCGTCGATCTCGGCGGCGGTCGTCTCGCTGTAGCCGCGTCCCTGTGAGAAATCACGTCCAAGGAAGGTCTCCTGCTGGGACGTGCCATAGACCACGGGACCAAGACGCTCGGAGAAGCCGTACTTGGTGATCATCTGGCGGGCAATGTTAGTCGCCTGCTGCAGATCGTTGGAGGCACCGGTGGAGATGTCCTCCAGAATCAGCTGCTCGGCCACACGACCGCCCAAGCTGGATACGATGTCCTCGAACATCTCACCTTTGGTGACATAACTGGGGTCTTTTTCGGGCAGATACATCGTGTAGCCGCCTGCCTGACCGCGCGGGATGATGGTGATCTCGTGGACACGGGGATGGTGCTTGCAGTAGAAACCAGCCACCGCATGTCCTGCCTCGTGGTAAGCTGTCAGCTTCTTTTCCTCGGGGCTGACGACACGGCTCTTCTTTTCCGGACCAGCCATGACCTTCATCGAAGCTTCCTCGATGTCCTCCATGGTGATTGCCTTGCGGCTGCGGCGAGCCGCCAGCAGCGCCGCCTCATTGACGAGGTTCTCAAGGTCAGCACCCGCAAAGCCTGCGGTACGCTGCGCGATGACCTTCAGGGAAACATCCGGTGCGAGAGGCTTGTTCTTGGTGTGGACGCGCAGGATCTCCTCACGTCCTTTGACGTCAGGCAGACCGACATAGACCTGACGGTCGAAGCGACCCGGGCGGAGCAGAGCTTTATCCAGAATGTCAGCACGGTTGGTAGCCGCCATGACGATCACGCCGTCATTTGCCTCAAAACCGTCCATCTCAACGAGAAGCTGGTTCAGGGTCTGTTCACGCTCGTCATGACCGCCGCCCAGACCGGCTCCACGCTGACGACCAACGGCGTCGATCTCATCGATGAAGATGATACAGGGCATGGTCTTTTTTGCCTTATCGAACAGATCACGGACACGAGACGCGCCGACGCCGACGTACATTTCCACGAAATCCGAGCCTGAGATCGAATAGAACGGCACGCCTGCCTCACCTGCGCAGGCACGAGCCAGCAGAGTCTTACCAGTACCCGGAGGACCCACCAGCAGAACGCCGTGGGGAATGCGTGCGCCCAGAGAGTTGAACTTATCCGGACTCTTGAGGAACTCGACGACTTCCTTCAGTTCCTCCTTCTCCTCGTCCTCACCTGCGACATCCGCAAAGGTTGCGGTCTTTTTGTTCTCATGCTCGTCCTTGACCTTCGCCTTGCCGACGTTCATGATCCCACCGCCGCCTGCGCCGCCCCGCATCATGGAGAAGAGCAGGAAGCCGGTGCAGCCCAGCATACCGAGATAGAAGATGATCTCCATCCAGGGGATGCTCTCCTTCAGGGTGGTGTAATCATAGACCATCGGTGCGTCCGGATTGGCTGCATCGTAGGACTCGATATACTTTTCGACGTTCTCAATGAAAACGTAGGCATACGGCAGCTTGTAGCGAACGATCATCGTGCCGTCGCTCTCCAGCTCTGCGTCCGTGGAGTCGGACGAAGAGGAGAACATACCCGTCAGCAGACCACCGGAGGTTTGACTGCTTGATGTGGACGCGCTTACCTCCGGAAGGGGCAGGTCGCCCTCCTTTAGGTGCAGGGTGATGACGCTGGTGTTCCGGTCAAGGGTGAAGCCCATGACCTGATTGTGCTCGAAATAATGCACCACCGTCGAATAGCTCATAGTCGAGCCAGAAGACGAGCCTGTGGTGTTCCCCATGACCGACCACAGCATCAGCACAACAGCCAATGCGATCGCCAGGATCAGGGGGTTGAAACGAGGTCGTTTGGATTGCAAAAAAATCAACTCCTATTATTTACTTTTCGTAGACTTCCGGCTTCAGAACGCCGATATAAGGCAGGTTGCGGTATTTTTCATCGTAGTCGAGACCATAGCCCACCACGAACTCATCCGGTACCTGGAATCCTTCGTAATCGGGGACGATATTTGCCTTGCGGCGGCTGGGCTTGTCGAGGATGGTGCAGATCTTGACCGAGCTGGGGTTGCGCATCCTGAGCATCGGCACAAGGTTTGAAAGGGTAACGCCTGTATCAAGGATATCCTCTACGATCAGCACATCCTTGCCGGACAGGTCGCCGTCGAGATCCTTGATGATTTTGACAAGACCGCTGGTGGTGGTGTTGCTGCCGCCGTAGCTGGAAACCACCATAAAGTCGATATTGCAGGGGATGGTGATGGCACGCATCAGGTCAGCCATAAAAACGACCGAGCCCTTCAGGATCGAAACGAGGACGAGGTTTTTGCCCTCATAATCCTTGCTGATCTGTGCGCCCAGTTGGGTGACCTTTGCCTTGAGCTGCTCTTCCGATACGAGAACATGCTTGATATCATCCTTCATGCTCATGCTTCAATTCCTCCATTTTCCAATTCCAATTCAAGGATCTGCCGGGTGGTACGGTCGGGCGCAAGACCATCGGCAAACCCTCCGCCGCTGACCCAGACGACCTCGCTTCCCGCTGCCAGAAGCGGCAGGCTTTCACGCTGAGCAGGCGGAATGCCCGCCTCATTCATCCATTTGCGCAGCTCCTTACTCAATCCGCGTCCAGCCGGTCGAAACCGATCGCCCGATTGACGGCATCGCAGACAAAGCGCAGAATACAACGTAGCTATTCTAGCATAATCCGCCCGATTTTTTAAGTCTTTTTTATGAACGTCCTGTGTTTTTTCTTCAAAAACAGCAGGAATCACCCGAGTTTTCAGCGTCCAGCCCCCTGCAAGGCGATATTCCTTCTGTATTTCGGGCTGGAATGGCGTCGGGAGCATCCTTGTCCCGGGAAAAGATTCGGGCTGCTCTTCCCGCCTGAGACATCCTCCGCTGACACAGAACCGAACCTTTCCGGTGATCTGCACCGCACCGCTCCCCTGTTCCACCACCTGTTCCAGCAGGCGGATGTACTTTTCCTCGGCGTCCCGTTCGGGAGACACCAATTTGTGAAGGGCAGCTTCGAGGATAAGCGGATGGGCGGCCTGCAAATCGACCAGCCGCCATTGACCTTCCCCGGTTTGTGCCGTGCTGAGCAGCATTTCGGCCTGACGCGCAAAATATTCATCTGCTCGGGCAGCTTTCTCGCAAAAACGCGCGAGGTTCTGTTCCGCCGCTGTGTTCACCGAACGCAGGGCGGGCAGAGCCGCGTGACGCAGGCGGTTTCGGGCGTAATCATCGCCCTCGTTCGTCTTGTCTGTCACCCAGTCCTGCCCCAGCTCGTTGCAAATCGTCTCAGTATCCTCCCGGGAAAGACAGAGCATCGGGCGGCAATAACCCGCCCTCATCGGGCGGATGCCTGCCGCACCATGAAGTCCTGTCCCCCGCGCCAGCCGAAAGAGAAGTGTTTCTGTCTGATCAGTAGCAGTATGGGCTGTCGCGACTCGTGTTATCCGGTTTTCTGTCCGGAGGCAGTCGAAGCAGCCGTACCGGAACCGCCTCGCCCAGTCTTCGCCCGGGTGGTCGGGGATGATCGTCCGCTCTGTCGCGCGGAACACCCTCAGGGGCAGGTTCAGCCGTTCGCAGGCATTCCGGACAAAGGCTTCGTCCCGGTCGGCTGCTTCACCCCGTAAGCCGTGGTTGATATGGCAGACCGACAGCTCATACCCAAACTCCGGCCGCAGATCCAGAAGCACCCGAAGCAGAGCCATGCTGTCTGCCCCGCCGGATACCGCCGCAGCCATACGGAGCGGCTCGTCCGGTGATTCGGGGCAGAGCAATCCCTCCCTCTGACAAAACGCCCTGACTTTTGCCAAGATATCACTGTATCGTTCTTTCATGATAAATGCTTAGCGTTTAAAATCAATATCTGTAAACCGAGTGTGTGCGCCATCCCAACCCAGCGGAACAGTGCTCGTCTCACCGTGACGGTTCTTGGCAACAATGCACTCGGCGGTATCCGCATCCACATCCGAGCCGTCCGGATTCTGGCTGGCATAGTAGGAATCGCGGTACAGGAAGAGAACACAGTCGGCATCCTGCTCGATCGAGCCGGAATCACGCAGATCCGACAGCTGGGGGCGGTGGCTCGAGTTGTTGCCCTGCTTTTCGACCGCACGGGAGAGCTGGCTCAGCGCGATGATGGGCACGTTCATTTCTTTTGCCATGATTTTGAGGTTTCGGGTGATGGAGCTGATCTCCTGCACACGGTTCTCACTGCGCTGACCGCTCGTCATCAGCTGCAGATAGTCGATCACAATAAGTCCAACATTAGGTCTGGCGGGGTCCTGATTGACACGTCGAATCTTCGCCTTCATCTCGGTGATGGTGATGCCCGAGGTATCGTCCATATAAATAGGCGCATCATGGAGCTTTTCGGTTGCCAGTGCCAGATATTCCCAGTCCTCTGCCCTGAGCGCGCCAGTGCGGAACGCCTGACTGTCGATGCCCGCCTCTGCCGAAAGGATACGGTTCGTCAGCTGCTCCTTTGTCATTTCAAGGCTGAAGATCGCCACCGGAACCTTCTGCTGCATGGCGACACGGGTCGCAATGTTCAGCGCAAAGCTGGTCTTGCCCATTCCGGGACGAGCCGCCAGAATGATAAGGTCGCCCCGTCCAAGACCCGTCAGAACAGTATCCAGCAGGCGGAAACCTGTCGGGATACCCTTGTATTTATCCGCATCCGGACCACTGATTTTCTGCAGATTCGTCAGTGTCTCGACCATGCTGGATGAAAGAGGGGTCAGTGCGCTGGAGTCCCGACCGGAGCGGATCTCATAGATACGCTGCTCGGCATTTTCCAACAAGAGCTCGGCATCCTGCTCGTCGCCTGCATCCTCAAGAATGTCCTTTGCAACGCCCATCAACTGACGCACCAGATATTTCTCCTGCACAATCTGGGCGTATGCCTTGACGTTCGAGATGCTGGGGACCGTCTCGGCAAGTCCGGTCAGGTAGACTTTAGCGTCGTCCGCGCTTGGGAACACGCCGTCCGAGACCACCGCATCCAGCAGGGTCACGAAGTCGATGGTCTGATCATTGGTGAACAGCCGGAGCATCTCGGAATAGATCTGCGCATTCTGGCGGGTATAGAACATCTCCGGTCGGATGATCTCGACCAGATCGGTCAGAGTGTCAGGCTTGAGCAGCACTGCGCCCAGCACGCTCTGCTCTGCCTGCATACTGTAGGGCAGGTTGATACCCACACTTTCAAGATTCAGTTCGTTGGAATAGCGTCGTTCGTTCGGCATAATGGTTCTTCTCGTCTCCTACACAAAAAACGCCCCCTGCGTGAGGGGGCGAGGACAAAGCAGAGATCAGACCTGCTCCACTTCCACCTGAATTTTGAAGGAAGCGACAACGCCGACATGCAGGCGTACTTTGGCGTTGAACACGCCCGCATCCTTGATATCCTTCGTCTCAAGCTCGATCTTCTTCTTATCAATAGCCGCGCCGGACAACTCAGACAGAGCGGCAGCGACCTCCTTACCGGTCACTTTGCCGTGCAGACGACCGGACGCACCGCCCTTTGCCTTGATAACGACCGTCTTGCCGTTGATCTTTGCAGCCACAGCCTGTGCAGCAGCAACATTCTCCGCCTCATGGAAATCGGCGGCAGCCTCCTTGCCCCGTGCGATATTCACCGCGCTCGCATCCGCCACGGAAGCCAGCTTGCGCGGGAACAGAAAGTTGCGAGCGTAGCCATCGGAGACCTCATGGATCTCGTCCTTCTTGCCAATGCCCTTGACGTCCTGATTCAAAATCACTTTCATGATGGTATCCCTCACTTCTCACCTGTTGACAGGTGCAGTTTTGTATCTCTAGTATACAGCAATCCGCACGCTCCGTCAACGCCGATCTCGCCTCTACCCACAGAATTCCATTCTGTACAACGAAGCGCATAGATTGCTGTGATCAAACAGGATCTAAAACAATGCTTTGAGAGAAAATGAACTTTACCCCTTATTCCCCCAGATATTTTTCCAGAAGCACCAGTTGGACGCCCTCGATTCCATTGAACACCGTCGGGACGATCCCGATTTCCGTGTAGCCATGCTTCTTGTACATCGCACGCGCTACAGCATTTCGGGCGTTCGTGTCAATGCGCAGTTCAGTGCAGCCGTTTTCCCGTGCGTAGGTTTCATAATACTCAATAAACGCTCTGCCGTAGCCTTTGCCTGCGCTGCATGGGTCGATGACGAGAGTATGCAGCACGCAGATCCGCTCGTCCGGCACGGTATGCTCCCATCTGCCCTGCGCATAAGAGTCTACCTGAACCTGATTCAAAATTCCTGTTCCACGGATCTCTCCGTCCTCTTCCAGCACAAACAAATCGCCTCGGGCAAGAGACATTTCCGCCGTCCTGCGTACCGGATAGACGCCCCTTATCCAGCCAATGGTCTGCCTGCCGTTCTCTTCTGTCGTGTGGATGGCATCATACAGTTTTTCCACAGCGTCAATATCATTTTCCGTTGCTTTTCGGATCATCATTCTATCGTTCCCCCTCTATTTCCTGCTTTCGCTTTGCGGTCATTCTACGCTTCCGAATGTCCCGTTTTGGCTCATTTTACCACAGACTACCGGCTTCTACAAGCGGGTTTACAAAATCCCAGCAAGCAAAGCTCACCGGGACCAACTCACCCACCCAGAACGATCAGAATCAGAACCACGACCACGGCAATGGCGATCAGGCAGCCGCATCCGCTGCCGTCTCCACCACCGCCTCCACTGTTGTGATTTCCTCCTCCACCACCACCGGATGAGCCTCCAAAGTTGCGGTTGAATGCCGTCATGTACTGCGCATAGCCCGTGTCACCCTTGCCGAAGTATCCATAATCACCGTTTGCCATTGTTTTGCCCTCCTTCAGAAGTACGTTGTTATTTCTTCTGATGTTATTTTACACAAATCAATGTCCCATAAAGCTCTCTTTCAAGCACTTTTACCTTCAAATTTCGTCTAAACTATACTTATGGCGGTTTCCTCCACAACATTGCACATAGAGTCCATATCGGCTAATTCTCGCTTCAAGTGAACAACCACATCTAGGACAAAGCATTCCATTTTTATTGCCTTTGTGGTAAAAATACTCTTCTACAAATTCTGGTTCAACGTATTCCATGTGTTTACAAGCTGGATATCCGGCGCAACTCAAAAAATACTTTTGATTTCGCGATTTTTTCAACTGCATAGCCTTACTACAAATAGAGCATTTTTTATGTGCAAGCACATAGCTCGAAAATTTTTCAGTGACTATACGCCCATTTTCATCTTGTTCTATTGTTTTACTTTGGTCTGTCACCTGACTCATTTCCAGCAAAGCATAAAGTACTTTTGCCGTGTGTGCTCCCCAGAACCGAATGCAAGGGCGACAATTAATCGATGCCACATGGTCTTCCATCTTAAAGCATGCCATAGAAACCGGCATGCCAAACCATGTCACCATCTTATCAATCAGCACAACAGGGTCTGTCAGATAATGGTTTTCTATTGCAAAATATCTCAACGATGGGTGCAGATTTTTCTTTGCTTCAGCCCGAACAAACACCTTTACTCCACGCTTTTTCGCCTCTGAAAGTACCTGTGCAATTCTGACCATGTCCATATCGGAAGGTGCAGCTGGATCTGGGATGTCGATTCTTATTTCTCGTCTCGCTGCATTCAAGTCCTTTATGAATGCATCTACTTGCTGTTCTTTTGATAGAAACGTCAGACCATACCTTTCATTGTTTGTGTCCGGGCGCACCACGCTCGCTATTTCAGGTGACATCGAGCTGTATTTTTTCAGCATCTGCATAAACATCAGATGTTCTGGCATTCCCTTGTTTCGCATGAAGGAACCATTTGCTACACAAACAAATTTTCCCTTCGCACGTGTTAGTGCTACGTTGAAAAGTCGATCTGCATATCGCCCAGCTGTTGCTGCAATCAAAGCACCCGGAAATGGCAATCTATAGCAATCAACCGCATCATAAACGATAACGTCTTCTTCTGATCCTTGAAATTGATGTACTGTTGCACATTTTATATCATGCGGAAGCGTTTCCAGTTCATTAACATCATGCACCATTGCATGAAGAAGACGAGATTGTGCATGATAAGGAGTAATGATACCAACTTCCTGTGTCTGCGCCGCCTTTAATGCCATTGAAAATGTAACAAATGCACTCAAAATATTTGCATGAGAGTCATCACTGCTTTTAATACAGGTTGACATTACCCCACTCAGATCCACAAACTCCATTGCGTGTCCAGCGAATGGCTCTGCTGCCACAGTTTTTTCTCGTTTTTCAGCGATCCCATTCGCAGATTTTAGCAAACCATTGTATATGGATTTGCCCGCAAAATCTGCAATTTCCGGATGCATACGATATTGCGTATCTAGCATACACAACCATTTGTGATCACTCCCCTGGTCAACCGCCTGCGTAATCCCGCAATATTGGAAGATGTCCGCATTCAATAGCGATTCTTTTCCACTTTGAACGATTGGAGGAAGCTGGCGAAAGTCCCCCATACAAACAAAATGCTTCTTTGCCAGACTGGAGGCATACATAATCTGCGGAATTGCAGCCATACTTGCCTCATCAAAGATCACAACATCATAGGATGTTCCTCGAATCGTGTGGTCTACTACGGCTTTGGAGACCGTAGTGGCAATAAATCGTGCCTTTCTAACATACTGCTGTTCTGTAGCTTTCAGGCTCTGACGTATTTGTTCCAGTTCTTTTTCTATCTGAACACGTTTCACATCGTGCTTATCCAGCGAGTTTTTTAATGCAACCAACCGATTCCTCTTTTTTAACAACTCTGGATTCTTATAGATTGCTAGGTTGTACGCAGAAAGATAAGGATTGTTCAGAATCTTCTCATTTTTAGGAAAACCATATCGGATCAGCATTCCCGGTTCAATATTTTCCCTCATGCTGGCCACACGAAGAATCGCACCATCTACAGAAACATTGCTATATGACAACATAAGAACTTTTTCGCCTTTTTCCATATGTGTCCACGCAATTCGGGCAAGCGTCTGTGTTTTTCCCGTGCCCGGAGGTCCCCATACAAATGTAATCGGTTGCAAAAGAGACATCTCCACAGCCGATGATTGACCTTTTGTAATAGCAGAATTCTTATATTCAATCGATTTCAGCCCATCACAAATCAGGCTCTGAACAATTTCGGATCTCGTCAAAGATAGATCTATCAGTCGATCTAATAGTGCTTGGAGCAGAAAG
>CAVEGP010000048.1:0-15662 GCA_963615155.1 Bacteroides uniformis
GTGCAGAAGTGGTCCAAGGAGAAGATCCGCTCCCGTGTGGAAGAAATGCTGGAGCTGGTGGGGCTTTCCCAATTCGCAAAGCGTTACCCCAACCAGCTTTCCGGTGGTCAGCGGCAGCGTGTGGCATTTGCGCGGGCACTGGCTCCGAATCCGCAGCTTCTGCTGCTGGACGAGCCATTCGCCGCCGTGGATGCCAAGGTTCGCAAAGAGCTGAGGAGCTGGCTGCGGCAGATGATCTCGACCGTAGGTGTCACCAGTATTTTTGTCACTCACGATCAGGACGAAGCCATTGAAGTAGCCGATGAGATCATCATCACCAATCAGGGTCGCATCGAGCAGATCGGCACACCGGCGGAAATCTACCGCTGCCCCGCAACACCGTTTGTGGCGCAGTTCATCGGGCAGTCCACAGCGGTGGGGCAGTTCCACCACCTCAAGGGCTTTGAAGATGCCGTTCGGGATGTGACGCAGGCAGTCGTCCGTCCGGAATACGTCAGCGTCCTCAAAAAAGGCGAATTTATCCGCTACCCCAATAGCACAGAGCATGGCACAGTAGTCTCCACGGCCTTCCGAGGCAGTGAGATCGAAATCCAGGTCCGGGTGGGTGAGACCGTCCTGACCGGAAAACGGCTCATCGAACAGCCTCCCGTAGCGATCGGCGAAACTGTGGGGGTATTTATCTATCGACTGTTCGCGTTTGACAGCAGCTCCACCTATGTGGTGGAGAACGCCTGCCTGAAAAACGCGACCGTGGTCATTTAAGGAGGCGGCAGCTTGAACTTACAGCACAAAACACTCCGTGCGGATGTGCTCATCATCGGCGGCGGAACGGCAGGCTGTTATGCCGCCTATACCCTGCGCAACAGCGGTCTTTCGGTTCTGATCGCGGAAAAGGCTGGTCTTGCCCGCAGCGGGTGCCTTGCCGCCGGAGTCAACGCCATCAATGCTTATATCAACCCCGGCTACACCCCGCAGGACTATGTGGATTACGCCCGAAAGGACGCCGAAGGCATCGTTCGGGGGGATTTGCTGCTGACGATGGCAGAGGGTCTGAACGAAGCCACCGAAACACTGGAGCAGTTCGGACTGGTGTTCCTGAAAAATCCGGACGGCAGCTATGCCGCCCGCGGCGCGCGGAATGTGAAGATCAACGGCGAAAACATCAAGCCGCTGCTCGCCAAAGCTGCCCGACAGCCCAATGTGACGGTGCTGGAGCATGTCAATATCACGGACTATCTCGTGCAGGATGGTCGGGTCTGCGGCGCAGAGGGGTTCAGCATCCGAGAACCCATATCCTATACACTGGAAGCCAATGCCGTGCTCTGCACCACAGGCGGCGCGGCGGGTCTGTACCGTCCCAACAACCCAGGCTTTTCCCGCCACAAGATGTGGTATCCGCCCTTCAACACCGGAGCTGGTTATGCTATGGGTCTGCGAGCCGGAGCGGAAATGACGACCTTTGAAATGCGTTTCGTGGCTCTGCGCTGCAAGGACACCATCGCTCCCACCGGCACCATTGCGCAGGGCGTTGGGGCAAAGCAGATCAATGCGAACGACGAAAACTATGAGCGCACCTACGGTCTCACCACCAATCAACGGGTCTACGGCACCACCGCCGAGAACCGCGCGGGGCGTGGTCCCTGTACCCTGCACACAAAGGGGATCCTGCCTGAGCAACAGCAAAGCCTGTACAAAGCCTATCTGAACATGGCTCCGGCTCAGACCCTGAAATGGCTGGAGAGCGGCAAAGGTCCGGCAGGGCAGGATGTGGAGATCGAGGGCACCGAGCCTTATATTGTAGGCGGGCACACCGCCAGCGGCTACTGGGTGGATACCCACCGAGCCGCAACACTTCCCGGGCTGTTCGCAGCGGGGGATGTGGCAGGCGGCACGCCGCAGAAATACGTCTCCGGCGCAATGGCTGAGGGAAAGATCGCTGCCGAAAGCGCAGCGGATTTCTGCCGCTGCCATACGCTTCCGGAGATTGCTGAGGCAAAACCGGATTACGAACGCTTCTTTGCCAATCCCAAGCCGCTGTTCACCACAGACGCACTGGAAGAAGCCATGCAAAAATTCATGGACGAATACGCAGGCGGACGGGGCACCTCCTACGAATACAGCGCAGCCCGACTGGACATCGCACTCCAGCATATCGAACAGCTCTCAGAGCTTGCACAGCAGCTCCGTGCGGACAGCATGGATGACCTGCTGCGCATTTACGAGCTGACCGACCGGCTGGTGGTCTGCAAGGCAGTCATTGCACATCTGGCAGCACGGCATGAAACACGCTGGTCCGGTTTTGGTATCGATCAGGACTATCCCAACCTCGACCCCGCCGAGGAAAGCTACGTCAATTCCCGACTGATGAACGGCAAACTGGAGATCCTTCGCCGCCCGCTGGTAAGAGAGGGGGAAGTGTATGAGCATTCACATTGAGCCGGAACAGTGCGTCGGCTGCGGTCGCTGCACCGAGGTCTGCCCCGGCAACCTGCTGCGGCTGGACGCCGCCCGCAGGATCACGATGCCCCGCCCGCAGGACTGCTGGGGCTGCACCGCCTGCCTGAAGGAATGTCCTGCCGGCGCACTGCACTACTTTCTGGGCACAGACCTTGGCGGGTGCGGCAGCACCCTGACGGTCCGGGAAGAAAACGGCATCGCTCATTGGCGCATCACCCGTCCGGACGGCACGGAGACCGTGCTGGACGTGAACAAGAAAGATTCCAACCAATATTAAGGAGGTACGACCTGTGGCAACAAGATCTCATCTGGACGAGCTGGAAGCCGAGGCCATTTATATCATCCGTGAAGTGGCGGCGGAATGTGAAAAGCCCGTCATGCTCTACTCCATCGGCAAGGACAGCTCGGTCATGCTGCATCTGGCTCTGAAAGCCTTTTATCCAGAAAAACCACCTTTCCCCTTCCTGCACATCGACACGACATGGAAATTTCATGAGATGATCGAGTTCCGTGACCGCATCGCAAAGGAGCAGGGCATCCAGATGCTGGTGTACACCAACGAAGAGGGCGTAAAACAAGGCGTGAATCCCTTTGATTACGGCTCTGCCTACACCGACATCATGAAAACGCAGGCTTTAAAGCAGGCATTGAATCAATACGGCTTCACCGCAGCCTTCGGCGGCGGACGCCGAGACGAGGAGAAGTCCCGCGCCAAGGAGCGCATCTTCTCCTTCCGCAACACCGCGCAGGCGTGGGACCCCAAGAACCAGCGCCCCGAAATGTGGAAGCTCTACAACACCCGCATCAAAAAGGGCGAGAGCATTCGGGTGTTCCCCATCTCCAACTGGACGGAAAAAGACATCTGGCAGTACATCCGTCGGGAGAAGATCGAGATCGTGCCGCTGTATTTTGCCGCAGTGCGCCCTGTCATTGAACGGGACGGCAATCTCATCATGGTGGATGACGATCGCCTGAAGCTGCGCCCCGATGAGAAGATCGAACAGAAAAAGGTGCGGTTCCGCACATTGGGCTGCTACCCGCTGACCGGTGCGGTGGAGTCGGACGCCGATACACTGGATGAGATCATTGACGAAACGCTTGCCGCTGTGGAATCCGAACGCACCAGCCGTGTGATCGACCATGAAGAAGCCGGCAGCATGGAACGCCGGAAGAAGGAGGGCTATTTCTGATGAAAGGCTTGCTCAAATTTATCACCTGCGGCAGTGTGGACGATGGCAAATCGACCCTGATCGGTCACATCCTCTACGACGCCAAGCTGCTGTATGCCGATCAGGAAAAGGCACTGGAGCTGGATTCCAAAGTGGGCAGCACCGGCGGTGCCATTGACTACTCGCTGCTTCTGGACGGTCTGATGGCAGAGCGGGAGCAGGGCATCACCATTGATGTCGCCTACCGCTACTTCACCACCGATCACCGCAGCTTTATCGTCGCCGACACGCCGGGTCATGAGGAATACACCCGCAACATGGCTGTGGGTGCTTCCTTTGCGGACCTTGCGGTCATTCTGGTAGATGCCAGTCAGGGTCTGCTGGTGCAGACCCGCCGCCACGCCCGCATCTGCGCCCTCATGGGCATCCGTCACTTTGTCTTTGCCGTCAACAAGATGGATCTTGTCGGCTACAGCGAAGCCCGCTTCCGCTCCATCGAAGAGGACATCAAAAAGCTGTCCGCCGAGCTTTCTCTCGGCAATTACGCAGCCATTCCGGTATCCGCTACCGTGGGCGACAATGTGACTGCCCGCTCTGAGAAAATGCCGTGGTACACCGGTGCGGTGCTTCTGGAGCATCTTGAGGATGTGGATGTTTCCGACGTGCAGGAGCAGGGATTCTATCTTCCGGTACAGCGGGTCTGCCGTCCGGATCACACGTTCCGCGGCTTTCAGGGGCAGATCGAAGCGGGTACTCTCTCCGTAGGCGACAGAGTACGCACCCTGCCCAGCGGCGAACAGGCTCATATCAAAGCCATTTACATCGGCAACAAGGCAGTCCAACAGGCACAGCAGGGCGACCCTGTCAACGTCCAACTGGACAAAGAGGTGGATGTTTCCCGTGGGTGCGTGCTGGAAAACGGTGCTGACCTCAAGGTGGCAGACACCCTCAAGACCACTCTGCTCTGGATGGACAACGAGCCGCTGACATCCGGCAAGGACTTCTTCGTAAAGCTGGGCACCAAGCTCATCCCCGGCACGCTGAACAGCATCGAATATGCCATCGACGTGAACACTGGTGAACACAAGGAGGCGGCTTCTCTCCGCAAGAACGAGATCGCGCTGTGTGCCCTTTCTTTTGTCGAGCCCATCGTACTGGACACCTTTGCCCATCACCGGACACTGGGTGAGCTGATCCTGATCGACCGCATCACCAATATGACCTCCGCCTGCGGCGTGGTCACACAGGTAGGCAACGGTCAGCAGGAGCAGAACACAGGCGGCGCGTCCTTTGATACCCGACTGCTGCATGGCAGCGGCGTCCCACTCTATGAGCACGGCGCGACTCTGCCGGGCATCAGCCAAAGCTCCGCTTTTGCCTATCCCTCTGCCGAAAAGCTGGAGCAGGTCTTTACCGGTCGTGCGCCGGGCTTTGCCTACACCCGCATCGGCAACCCCACCGTAGCAGCCTTTGAGCAACGCATCAATGCGCTGGAGGGCGGTGTGGGTGCAGTCGCCTGCGCATCCGGCATGGCTGCCGTCACCGTGGCACTGTTGAATGTCCTGCGGGCGGGCGATGAGCTGATCGCCGCCAACGGCTTGTTCGGCGGCACCCTGAACCTGCTGCGGGATTTAGAGAACTTCGGCATCGTGACCCACTATGTGGACGAGCTGACGCCGGAAAAGATCGCACCGCTGGTAAATGAGCATACCCGTGCCGTCTTTGGCGAGGTCATCAGCAACCCTGCTTTGCAGGTGCTGGATATCGCGGCACTGGCAGGGTTCGTCCACAGCAAAAATCTCCCGCTGTTCGTGGACAGCACCACCGCAACGCCGTATCTGGTCAATCCCCTCAAGCTGGGCGCGGATGTGGTCATCCATTCTTCTTCCAAGTACATCAACGGCAGCGGCGACGCCGTCAGCGGCATCATCGTGGACGGTGGCAGCTTCCGCTGGGATACCGCCCGCTATCCCGCTCTTACCGCATATCAGAAGTTCGGACGGTTTGCGTATCTCTCCAAGCTGCGCAATGGTCTGTGGCAGGAGCTTGGCGGATGCCTTGCTCCCATGAACGCCTATCTGAATGTGGTAGGGCTGGAAACGCTGGGTCTGCGGATGGAGCGCATCTGTGCCAACGCCCATGCGCTGGCAGCAGCCCTCAGCGGGCTGGACGGCGTGACCGTCAATTACCCCACCCTGCCAGACGCACCGGTCTACGACCTTGCGCAGCGTCAGTTCGGCGGAAAAGGCGGCGGCATCCTGACCCTGCGGGCAGGCAGCAAGGAGCGTGCCTACGCCCTCATCAATCACCTGAAATATGCCCGCATCGCATCCAATATCGGAGATGTACGGACGTTGGTCATTCATCCGGCATCCACCATTTACCTGCACAGCACGCCGGAAGCCATGCATGCGGCAGGCGTGTTTGAGGATACCATTCGGATCAGCGTGGGCATTGAGGCCGCTGCCGACCTGATCGCGGACTTTACCGAGGCAATCAAGAGTCTGTGACAAAAAGAGAGTTTGAACGGGAATGAATAGGAGGCAAAGAACGATGGCAGTGGATTACAGTACCCTGAAAAAGGGCGGTTTCATGCGTCAGAAACAGAAAAACTGCTTTTCCCTTCGTCTGCGGACGGTAGGCGGGCATCTGAGCGCGGAACAGCTTGCCAAGATCGCAGAGGTTTCGGACAAGTATGGAGAGGGTTACATCCACCTGACCTCCCGTCAGGGAGTCGAGATCCCCTTTATCCGGCTGGAGCAGATCGACGAAGTGAAGAACGCATTGGAAGAAGGCAGTGTGACCCCCGGTGTCTGCGGTCCTCGTGTCCGCACCATCACAGCCTGTCAGGGCAGTGCCGTCTGTCCCAGCGGCTGCATCGACACCTATGCGCTGGCACAGGAGATCGACGAGCGGTATTTTGGTCGTGAGCTGCCCCATAAGTTCAAGTTCGGTATCACAGGCTGTCAGAACAACTGCCTGAAAGCCGAGGAAAACGATGTGGGCATCAAGGGCGGCATTCAGGTGCGATGGAAAGAGGACGCCTGCATCCAGTGCGGCGTCTGCGTCAAAGCCTGCCGTACCAAGGCGATCGCACTGAATGACGGCAAGATCACTATCGACCCCACAAAATGCAATTATTGCGGTCGCTGTACCAAAGCCTGCCCCACCGATGCCTATAAGGAGACTCACGGCTATATCGTTTCCTTCGGCGGTCTGTTCGGCAACACCATCCACAAGGGCGCGCCCATTATTCCCTTTATCGATGACCATGACAAGCTGCTGCAGGTGTGTGATGCCGCCATCAACTTCTTTGCCGAGAACGCCAAATCCGGCGAACGCTTCCAGTTCACCATCGACCGTGTGGGTGAGGAAGTGTTCCGCCAGAAAATTCTGGAGGCTTACGAACATGAGTGAATTTCATTTTGATGAGACCGTAGATATTACCGATGTGGTCTGCCCCGTGACCTTTGTGAAAGCAAAGGTCTCGATTGAAGAGCTGGATGACGGACAGGTTCTGGCTGTCCGGATGAACGACGGCGAGCCGGTGCAGAACGTGCCCCGCAGCCTGAAGGAAGAAGGTCACAAGATCCTGAAGCTGACCGACAATGAAGATGGGACGTACACCCTGTATGTCCAGAAAGTAGGAGATTGATCATGAAACTGACTGTTGCTGGAACCCCCAAAGAGTACGATGCAGGTCTGACTGTGGAAAAGCTGCTGGAAGTGGAAAACGTGGAAATGCCCCTTTACGTTACCGTTTCCCTAAACGATGAATTTTTACAGCGTGAAAGCTTTGCTACCACCGTTCTGAAGGATGGCGACAACGTAGAATTTTTCTACTTCATGGGAGGGGGTCAGTAAAATGGCATTCACCAATGAACAGTTGGAGCGTTACTCCCGCCATATCATCCTGAAGGAAGTGGGCGTTAAAGGTCAGAAAAAGCTGCTGAACGCGAAAGTCCTCATCATTGGCGCAGGCGGTTTAGGTGCTCCGGCGGCGATGTATCTGGCGGCTGCGGGCGTAGGCACCATCGGCATTGCCGACGCCGATGTAGTCGATCTGTCCAACCTGCAGCGTCAGATCATCCACGCCACTGAGGATGTAAACAAACCCAAGGTGCAGTCCGCCAGGGAGACCATCGAAAAGATGAATCCCGACGTGACCGTGAACACCTATCGGGTGTTCGTGGACTCCTCTAACATTCTGGATCTTATCAAGGACTATGATTTTGTCATTGACGGCACTGACAACTTCCCGGCAAAGTTCCTCATCAATGACGCCTGCGTCATGGCAAAAAAGCCCTTCTGCCACGCAGGCATCATCCGCTTCAAAGGTCAGCTGATGACCTATGTGCCGGGTCAGGGTCCCTGCTACCGTTGCGTGTTCAAGAACCCGCCGCCGAAGGACGCTGTTCCCACCTGCAAGCAGGCGGGTGTCGTAGGTGCTATGGGCGGCGTCATCGGCAGCCTGCAGGCAATGGAAGCCATCAAGTTCATCGTGGGACAGGGCGACCTGCTCACCGGCAATCTGCTGACCTATGATGCGTTGAAAAACGATTTCCGCAAGATCCGGCTCCCGCATAATCCCGATTGCCCCATCTGCGGCGCGCACCCCACCATCACAAAGCTCATCGACTATGAGCAGGCAGTCTGCGAGGTGAAGCGATGAAAATCACCCTGCCTCGCAGCGAATACGAAAAGCTGCTGGCTCATGCACGAGCCAATTTGCCGGAAGAAGCCTGCGGTCTGATCGCCGGAACACAGGACGATGCCGGAAAGCAGATCAAAACGGTATTCCTGCTGACAAACATCGACCATTCCAACGAGCACTTTACCATTGATCCGAAAGAGCATCTTGCCGCTGTCAAGGAAATGCGGGCAGCGGGTCTTGTGCCGCTGGGCAACTGGCATTCTCATCCGGAAAGCCCCTCCCGCCCCTCCGAAGAGGACAAGCGTCTCGCCTACGACAGCAAAGCTAGTTATCTCATCCTCTCCCTGATGGAGCGGGACGCTCCCGTACTCAATTCCTTCCATGTGGAAAACGGGCAGTCCAGCAAAGAAGAGCTGGCGCTCATTGAGGGATAAACTCTGAAAGAAAGAAGAATACTCCGATGAAACGACTTTTCTGCCTTCTGGCTGCAGCTCTTCTGCTGACCGCCTGCGCTTCCTCTGCCGCTTCCACGCCGACTGCTTCTGCTTCCGCAGCGGAAAGCATGTCTCAGACCGTAGAGACCGCCGCCGTGATCTTTACCGATGACCTTGGGCGGGAAGTGACGGTCAGCAGCCCGAAGCGGGTCGCCATCCTGCTGGGCAGCTATGCCGATGTGTGGAGCCTTGCGGGCGGAAAAGACACCATCGTTGCCGCTGCGGACGACTCGTGGAGGGATTTTGATCTGGAGCTGGACAGCGGCGTGGCAAATCTCGGAAGTCTGCTGGAGCCCAGCATGGAAACGCTGCTCGCTGCCGAACCCGATTTTGTGATTGCCAGCTCCAACACCAAAGCCGATCTGGAATTGCAGGACACCTTAGAAGAGCTGGGCATTCCTGTCGCATATTTCGGCGTGAACACTTTTGAGGAATACCTGCACATGCTGGACATCTGCACCCAGATCACGGGGCAGCGGGACAACTACCAGATCTATGGTCTGGACATGCAGGCACAGGTGGAAGCAGCCAGGGCGAAAGCCGATGGTTCTGCTCCCACGGTGCTGTTCCTGCGGGCAGGCAGCAATGGGGTCAAAATAAAGAACAGCAAGGATACCGTGCTGGGTACGATGCTTGCCGACCTCGGAACGGTGAACATCGCCGACAGCAATACCGCTCTGTTGGAGGCTCTGAGCCTTGAGCAGATTATGGCGGACGACCCACAGTATATCTTCGCTGTCTATCAGGGCAGCGATCCGGAAGCCGCACGGAATGTCATGGAGCAGACGCTAACCTCCAACCCCGCATGGAACTCCCTGACCGCTGTACAGGAGGGTCGCTATTACGTCATGGACAAAACGCTTTATCATCTGAAGCCCAATGACCGCTGGGGAGAAGCTTATCAAAAGCTGGCGAATATTCTGTACGGAGAAACTTGAAATGACGTATCGCAAAAATCTTTCCCTCAGGCAGATCGTGCGTTCCCCTGCGGTCTGTCTGTCCGTTCTGACGGTTGGTATGGTGGCTGTTTCCATTGCGGAACTCTGCCTCGGTCCCCAGAGCTATTCTCTGGCACAGCTATGGAACGCCTTTGTGCAACAGAGTGCTGCCGATCCTGTCTGGCGTGTGCTCGCTTACGTCCGCATTCCACGCTTATTGGCCGGCTTGCAGGCAGGAGCCGCGCTTGCAGCCGCCGGCACGCTGTTGCAGGCCATACTCAATAATGCGATGGCAAGCCCGAATGTCATCGGTGTGAACTCCGGCGCAGGTTTTTTCGCGCTTCTGGCTGCGGTCCTTGCTCCCGAAGCACTCGGCGCAGCGCAATTCGCATCGTTTCTGGGCGCACTGGGCTGTGCCATGCTGGTTTACGGTCTGGCACGGCTGACCGGACTTTCCCGCACGACGCTGATTCTTTCGGGACTGGCTGTCAGCGGGACATTCAGCGCAGGCATCAACATCATCCGCCTGCTCTGGCCGGAAAGCGTTTCCAGCGCGCCAGGTTTTCTGGTGGGAGGGCTGTCCGGTGTGACCCTGAAAATGCTGTTTCTCGCGCTGCCGTATCTCTTCACCGGAGCGCTTCTGACGTTCTGGATCAGCACGGATCTGAATATCCTGTGCCTCGGGGATGAAACGGCCTCCAGCCTTGGGCTGAATGTGGAAACGATTCGGTTTATCGGCATTCTGGCTGCCGCACTGTTAGCCGGAGCTGCCGTCAGCTTTGCCGGACTGCTTAGTTTTGTGGGGCTGCTTGCGCCGCATATCGCCAGAAGGATCGTGGGCAATGATCACCGTGTTCTTCTGCCTGCCTCCGCATTGCTGGGAGCTTTCTGTGTGGCTGGATGTGATCTTCCCGCCCGACTTTTGTTCGCCCCCTTTGAGCTGCCGGTCGGGATCTTGCTTTCTCTCATCGGCGGACCCTTCTTCCTCGGGCTGCTGCTGCACCACAAAGGAGGGCGGCTCTATGCTTGAAGCGCAAAACGTCTCGGTGGGATACGATGCGCCGGTCTTGCAAAATATTTCTTTTTCCGCTCCGGCGGGAAAGATCACTACGCTCATCGGTCCGAACGGTTGCGGAAAAACCACCCTGCTCAAAGCGATGGCAGGACAGCAGCCGCTGCTTGCCGGAAAGATCCAGTTGGATGGGCGCAGCCTGCAAAGCTATGACCGCAAGGAGCTGGCACGGCACCTCGCATTTATGCCGCAGATCCGCACCATTCCGGAGATCAGCGTGCAGGGGCTTGTGGAGCACGGTCGGTTTCCGCATCTTGGGTTTTCCCGTCGGATGACCGCAACCGATCACGAAATCGTATCCCTTGCCATGGAGCAGGCAGGCGTCACCGCATGGGCTGACCGTGACCTCCGGGAGCTTTCCGGCGGTCAGCGGCAGCGGGTCTATCTGGCGATGGCACTGGCACAGGGCGGACAAACGATCCTGCTGGACGAACCAACCACTTATCTGGACACCGCAGCACAGTTCCAGCTGATGGAGCTTTCGCAAAGCCTTGCCCGACAAGGGCGAGCCGTCATAATGGTTCTGCACGACCTTGCGCACGCATTGCAGTACAGCGATGCAGTGGGCGTGTGCGCAGAAGGAACGCTTGCCGCCTTCGCTGCTCCCTCCCAGCTATACGAGCAGAAGATCTGGGAGGATGTATTTCAGGTAACGCTTTGTAAGGCTCTGGATGGAACGTATTATGTCAGGCCGCTGTGATATGATTTTTGAAATTTGAAAAACGTGGTGGGGATCGCAGGCGTAGATTACGGCGTTCAAGGTGGACACCTCACAGCAGCATGATTCCCAACAGCAGGGCCCCCTGCGCAGCAGTGTTGACAAGCTGCGCCATCCAGTTAGCATTGAGGGAGTTATCAAATCGGTTCTTCCGATACCAACTCATGAAGTCCATGCCGCACAGCCACAGCAGAAAAAAGACCACACTGGGGAAATGGGTCAGTCGTGCCAGAAGGCTTCCCCAACGGATGGTGCGCAGATGCAGCACTAAAGACAGCAGGATCAATGTGAAACCGCCGATCTGGCAGGGAATGAAATAACAGTTGAGCCAGGAAACGTTCTGCCTGCGCAAGCTGAGCAGCAACTTCCACAGCACTTTCCCGCAGGAAGCCAGAACGATCACAGCTGCGCCGAAACGGAACAGGAAACTTGTAAAACGTTCTGCGATCAGTGTCATGCTGCAGGCAAAGAACAGCACCGGGAGTGCATCCACAAGAGCCAGCGACAGAGGAAAGCTTTCAGGAACAGAATTGTGGTTTTTCATGCGATCAGCCATTTGTATTTCTCCACACTGTACAGAGGAATGAAGGGCAGCAGGATTGGAACAGTCTTTACATACTGTTGATATTCCGGGTCTTTGCCGTAGTTCTTGTTCTGGCGGATCTCCAGACGGCGCGCGCCACTGAACATGACGAACACGATGCCGACATAGCCAATCAGAGCCATGATCCACTGACCAATACCCTGCAACGCACCGATACCGGACACCAGCACACCCGTCCAAAACACCATTTCGCCCAGGTAGTTGGGGCAGCGCACAAGGCGGTAAAGACCGGTATCCACAAAGCGGCGGGGATTTTTCTTTTTGGCAGCATTTTTCTGCAGATCAGCAGCGGATTCCAGCACTACGCCGCACAGCATGATGGCCGCACCGATATAGCTTGCCGTACCGGTGCCGGTACCATTTGCAAGGCGGTAAAACACCGGTGCCACCTGCGTTACATACAGGCAGGCGCAGCTGAGCCAGATGGCACACTTGGCACCAAAGGAAACGGCCTTGCCGTCCTTGATCTCGCCGGTCATGTTCTTTTTATAGGAAGCACTTTTGATCTCGCGGTAAGCCAGATATCCACTCAGGCGGCAGCCGTAAAAGATGAACAGCACGCAACAAAGCACAGTGCCAAGACTCAGGCTGCTATGAAACAGGATCAGCATCAACAGACCCTCGGCTGCAATGGAAAAGCCATAGCCCAGAGAGATGAACCACACATAGTTTTTGAAACCGATGGAGCTGACGATCGCGGCAGCGGCCAGCAGTGCCCAGATAGTAACAGGAAATGTCATAGCAGATTCTCCTTTTTCAATCAGTAAAATTCTCCTGAACTTTACTTTGATAAATAATACTCAAAAAAAGAATAACGCTCTTTCAAAAGGTTGTCAATGTGTATGCGAAAAACTCCACCCGCACAGACCATGCGGCTGGAGTTTTTTGCTGTCACAGGGTAAAACGCAGTTCCTGCAGCGCACCGTTCAACCGGTAGCGGATACAGAAGGTGCGACCATCGGTTTCTACTTCTACCTGCTCGGCCTGCTTCTTCTCCTTATCATTTCCCCAAGGAAGCCCAATTTCCTGCCAGATCAGACTTCATCCAGACTGCGGCCATTGGTTTCGATCAGGTGCTTGTACCATGCAAACGAATCCTTCTTGATGCGCTGAAGCGTGCCGTGGCCTTTGTTGTCCTTATCCACATAGATGAAGCCATAACGTTTCTTCATCTCTGCGGTGGATGCCGACACGATGTCGATGGGACCCCAGTAGGCGTAACCCATGATGTCCACACCGTCCCGGATGGCATCCCGAACAGCCAGAAGGTGTTCGCGCAGATAGTCGATGCGGTAGGGGTCGTGGATATGATCGTCCTCGACCACATCCTGTGTGCCCAGACCGTTTTCCACCGGGAACACCGGAACCTGATAACGGTCGTAGATTTCGTTCAGGGTGTAGCGCAGACCCATCGGGTCAATCTGCCAGCCCCACTCGCTGGTTTTCAGGAAGGGGTTCGGGGTGCTGTACTCTCCGCCCATGTCAAAGAAGGAGGGCTTTCCGGCCTCGTGGGTGGAAGTGCGGTAGTAGCTGAACGCCACAAACTCACTGCGGTACTGCCGATCAGCTCCCGGCTGCGCCAGCCGCCGTACTTTTCCACAAGGTAAAGAGGCATCTCGTAATGGCTGATGGTGACAAGTGGCTGGATGCCGTTTTTGTTCAGTTCATCGAACAGATCATCGTAGAACTGCAAGCCCTTCTCGTTGGGTTCGGTTTCGGTGCCGGTGGGGAAGATGCGCGTCCATGCAATGGAGGTGCGGAACATCTTGAAGCCCATCTCGGCAAACAGCGCAATGTCCTCTTTATAGCGATGGTAGAAGTCGATTGCGGTTTCGTGGGGGTAATACTGGCTGCCCGGAACGGGCTTGCCCTGAAACTTGTGGTGGACACCGTTGGAGAAGCAGCAGGCCAGATCCCAGCCCTTGCCGTCCTCCTGCCAGGCACCCTCTACCTGATTTGCGGCGATCGCACCACCCCAGAGGAAGCCTTCCGGAAAAGTATCCCGATATTTGGAGTGTAATTCCATCGTTCAGAACCTCCTGTTATTTGGCGATCTTCGGCTCGTCTGCCGGGTCATAGCCCAGCACGAAGGTAACGGCTGCGGCCACAACGATCGCCACGATGATGCCAATGAGCATTGCGATAGTTGTACCAGCTGCTCGTCTGCTGTCACCAGCGGCAGGGGCATAGGGGCGGCCCGGGTGGCACGGTCGAGGCAGAGGAAAAGCTGGGTCAGCAGGGTTTGCTGCATGAGCTCGCGGCCAAACTCGTCAGAGTTGTTTTCCCGCAGCAGGGCACTCAAAAGGTCACTGACCTGCTTAAACCGCCAGCCGCTCAATTGCAACAGATTGCCGTGGGCAGGGGAGACGGTGTGCATCATATCAAACAGGGGCCACTCCGACGTGGAGCGGCTGCGCAGAACGCTCTTCTCAAACCGCAGGGCTACCCGCTCGACACTGCCGCTGTCGTTGGGCAGGGTATGGTGGAGCTGGTAAGGATGAATCAGTAGCACGGCCCCGGGTTCCAGCCGATAGGTGCGGCCTTCCACCTGATAGTTCAGCTGGCCGGTCAGGCAGAACAGCAGCTCGTAGTGGTCGTGATAATGCAGCTCGGTATCGGTGGGAGCTGTCTGGGCGTTGCGGCGGAGCGCAAATTCCATCCCGTCGGGCAGCGAGAGGGAATCGGTGAGAAAATGCGGGGCTCCTTTCTGCACAAAAAGCAATGTTTTTGCCAAGCAGAACAATTCTCTTTCCCAGGGGGATTCTGTATACTATATACAACGAAATCACAGAAAAACCGCAAGGAAAGGAAAAAGAACCATGAAAAAAGGCAAAATTGGCGTTCAGATGATGATGCTCAAGCCCCAGGTGGCAGAGCACGGGATGTACGAGGTGCTGAAAAAGCTGCACGAGATGGGCTTCCACTATGTCGAAGTTTCGCAGCTGGTCATGGATGAGGATGCAGTTTCCCAGATGAAGAGTGCCTGCGATGAGTTTGGCATGGAGATCTCTTCTCTGTCCTGCTCTCTGCGCCGCTTTGAGGGCGCCATCAGCTCCCTGCCGGTGGACACGCTGGAGGATGATTTCGACAAGATCGTTTCCGATTGCAAGAAGCTGAACTGCAGCATCCTGCGCATTGGCATGATCCAGTTCAGCTACACGGATTCCCCCGAGCATGTGATCGAGATGGCCAAGATGTTCGATGGCTATGCCCAGTGCCTGCACGAGCATGGCATCGACCTGTACTACCATGCCCATAACTTTGAGTTTGCCAAGTATCAGGGCAAGCCTCTGCTGACCCACATGATGGAGCAGACCAAGTATCTGGGCTTTGAGTTGGACAGCCATTGGATGTGGCGCGGCGGCGTGGACCCCGTGAAGTATCTGCACAGCTTCAAGGGCCGTGTGAGGATGCAGCACCTGAAGGATTACAAAATCGAGCTGCCTGACCTGAGCAAGCCTGCTGATCCGAGCGCCTTTATGCACATCTTTGGTGATGTGGAGCACTTTGCCGAAGTGGGCGAGGGTATGCTGGATATGCCCGCCATCATCCAGGC
>CAVEGP010000049.1:0-15349 GCA_963615155.1 Bacteroides uniformis
CTGCAGAGCCTCTACCGGACGGGTGATGACCCACTCCAGCCAATGCTGCATGATGAAGCTCAGCACCCAGACAAGGGCAAGCCCAAGCAAGAGTAGCCAGAGGTAAACATGTCGCTGTTGTAAAAAGGTGCTTTCCGGCAGCACCTGCACCAGTGCCGCGCCGCGTCCGTCCAGCGTGATCTTGATCGCAAAGTAATGCCGACCGTTCCGTCGGAACCTGCCCTGCCATGCGGATTGATCCCAGGCGCGGTTTTCGGAGGTGGAGCGGAGCGAGTAAGTCACGTCGACAAGATCGTTTTCGACCTGCGTCAGCGTTCTGTCCTCGATCTGCCAGAGCTGGTTCCCCATTTCCCAATAGAGCGAGCTCCCTTCGGCGATCGCATAGCCGGTCGCGGGGTCGGTGATGACCGATGGGTCAAGGGCGAGATAGGCTGTGCCGCGGTGCATCGTCCCTTTGCCGGAGCGGATGGGCTGGCTGATCGCGAGACAGGCAGGGTGCGAGATCATAAGGGGGTCGGTCGTGAACTGGATCCCATAGCCCTTTGTCAGAAACTGCCGGACGCTGCTCCGGTTCAGGGAAGAGGAGCTGTTCAGCGGACCGAACTGAAGATGCCGGTCATTCTCATTGCTCATAAAAAATCGAATGATCTTACTGTACAGCGGACTGGAATAATATTTTTCCTGTGCGGCTTCGTAGGCGGCGATGGTCTGCGTACCGTTGACGTCCTCCAGTGAGAGATACCGCCGGATCGTGCCGTTGATGGATGCCCAGTTCAGTAGAGAATCCGCATCATTCAGGCTGGTCTCAATGGAGGTGGCGACCAGACGCAGGTTGAACTCTGCCGCCTGCAGGGTATTCGTGCGGACGTACTCTGTAGAGAGGAAAAACAGTGCGGCACATACAGCAAGCGAAGTCAACGCCGTGAAGATGCGCATGCTCCACACGATCTGCCGCCGCAGGGGAAAACGATGCTTTTGTCTGTGCATATGCCGGAACTCCTTTCCTGTCTTGTCGATCTCCAATGTATACAGTACTGGTTTTGACGCCATTTGTCAACGTCTATTTGCACGGCTTTTGTATACTTTATACTAATTTCCTTTGTTACAATTTTGTAATCTGTGTAAAAGAACAAGAAAGTGTAGCTTTGAGCTACAAAAAGTGCATGTTTTCAGGAAACACCCGAAGAAATTGCAGACTTGCCCGAAGGAATTCCATTCCGGTTTTCCGGATTTTGCGGTATCCTAGTGCCAACAAAAGCGAGCGGCTTCTGAGGTGAGGTCGCTGCATGAAAACACGAAGTACATTTGAAGGAGGACACCTCATTATGAAAAAGATCTCTCGTCGTTCGTTCCTGACCGCTGCCGCTGCCTGCGGCACAGCTGCTGCGTTGACCGCCTGCGGCGGCTCTTCCAGCTCCACAGCCGCATCCTCGACGGTGGCTTCCAGTGCAGCTGCTTCTTCCGAGGCTTCCGGTCCGGTCACTCTGCAGTGGGCTATTTGGGATAAGGAGTCCACACCTTACTGGCAGGCAATGGCAGATGGCTATATGGCAGGTCACAAGGATGTCACCATCGAGATGGTCGATCTCGGCTCGAGCGATTACATGACCGTTCTGGCAACCCAGCTTGCAGGCAACGCTGACCTTGACATCCTTACCATCAAGGATATCCCCGGTTACGCAAACCTGATCAATCTGGATTATCTGAAGCCTCTGAACGATGTGCTGACCCGCAGCACAGGGGATTTCAACGGCACCATCGAGCAGCTGACGACCGACGACGGCAACTTCTATGCCGTTCCGTTCCGCAGCGACTTCTGGGTTCTGTACTACAATAAGGACCTGTTTGACGACGCTGGCGTGGAGTATCCCTCCAATGATCTGACCCTGGAAGATTACGACGCACTGGCTCGTAAGATGACGAGCGGCTCTGGTGACAGCAAGGTCTACGGCTGCCACTATCACACCTGGCGTTCTGCCGCTTCTCTGTTCTCCATTCTGGATGGCAAGAACACCATCATCGATGGTACATACGACTTCATGAAGCCCACCTATGATATGGTCATTGCCCAGCAGAAGGACGGCATCTGCATGGACTACGGCTATCTGAAGACCTCCTCGCTACACTACTCCGCTGCGTTTGAGAATCAGCAGTGCGCAATGGTGAACATGGGAAGCTGGTTCATCTCCACTCTGGAAAACTACATGACGACCGCCGAGACCAAGTTCAACTGGGGCATCGTCAAATATCCGCACCCCTCGGATGCGCCTGCCGGCTCGACCTTGGGCACAGTGACGAGCCTTGCAATCAATGTTGACTCTCCGAAGGCGGAGGCAGCGGCAGACTTCATCAACTGGTGTGTCTCGGAAGAGGGCGCACAGGCCATCGCACAGACCGGCACTTTCCCGGCATGCGGCTCTTCCGCAACCAGTGATATCATTAAGTCCACCGAGGGCTTCCCTGATGACAGCAACTCGGTCGATGCTCTGACAACGACCAATGTCTACCTTGAGATGCCCTATACTCAGTACGCATCCGATATCGAGACGATCCTCAACGCCGAGCATGACGCAATCATGACGATGAGCGAGACCGTCGATGAGGGCATCCAGAACATGAACGATCAGGTTCCCGCGGTTCTGGGCTGAACATGATAAACCCGCATTCCGATAGCATTTTTCCTTTATGATTTCATAACCCCCATCTACCATTCCAATGCGTAACACTTGGAAAAAAGCTCTGCCCGAGCGGGGCGGGAAGTAAGATCGCCCGCCCCGCTCCCTTTTTGCAAAAATCGCTGTTACTCTGGGAAAGGAGGCTCTTTATATGGCGAGTGCTGCTGCCGCAACGAAAAAAGCTCCCCGTAAAGTGCTGAAAAAATCAACCCGTGATTCACTCATCGCATACTCTTTCATTGCGCCGAACTTCATCGGCTTCTGTGTGTTCACCCTTGTTCCGATGGTGTTCGCCATTGCGCTGGCGTTCTGCTCGTGGGATGGACGCCACGCCATTGAGTTCATCGGCTTGCAGAACTTCGTCAAGCTGTTCACCACGGATAAGATCTTTCAGGCTGCATTGAAAAATACCATCGTCTATGTGATCGGTACAGTGCCCCTGACGCTGGTTTGTTCGCTGGCGATGGCGGTCCTGCTGAACCAGAACGTCAAGCTGCGGAATTTCTTCCGCACGGTGGCATTCTTCCCGTATGTTGCCTCCTTGGTCGCGGTAGCGGCGGTCTGGAATATGATCTTCAACCCCTCGATGGGTCCCATCAATATGATCCTGAACGAGCTCTTTGGTGTGGCGGTCGAAGACCTGCCCCGCTGGGCAGCCGGCAAGGACACCGCAATGCTGACGGTCATCTTGTTCAGTGTCTGGAAAAACATGGGCTATTACATGGTGATCTATCTGGCGGGTTTGCAGGGCTGTAACCCTGACCTGAACGAAGCCGCTGAGCTGGATGGTGCGAACCGCTGGCAGCAGTTCTGGCATATCACGCTGCCCCAGCTTCGCCCCACCACCTTCTTTGTCGTTATCATGCTGACCATCTCAGGCTTCAAGGTCTACGATCAGATGTATATGATCACACAAGGTGGTCCGGGAACGGCGACCATGACGCTGGTCTACTACATCTACAATGTCGCTTTCGTCAATACCCCGAAGTACGGCTACGCAAGTGCCATCTCGATGGTGCTGTTCGTGCTGGTCCTCATCGTGACCATCGTCCAGTTCCGCGGCTCTAAGGGCGAGAACTGAGAAAGGAGGAAGAAGCCATGTCTACCGTAGTCATCAAAGACCATGCGTCCCAGAAGCGGCGCAATTTCATCTCGAAGTTCCTGATCTATTTCTTCCTCATCACCATCACAGCCTGTATGCTTCTGCCCTTCCTCTGGATGCTGTCCTCGTCCTTCAAGCTGAATAAAGACGTGTTCGGATTCCCCATCCAATGGATCCCGAAAAATCCCCGCTGGCAGAACTACGTCGATATCTGGACACAGATCCCCCTGCTGACCTTCGTGAAGAACACGGTCAAAATCACCGTGGTCGTCACGCTGCTCCAGTTATTCACCTCGTCCTTTGCCGCCTATGCCTTCGCAAAGATGCAGTTCAAGGGCAAGAATGCCCTTTTCCTCGGCTACATTGCCACCATCGCTGTGCCATGGCAGGCGTATATGGTGCCTCAGTTCATGATGATGAGTTCCTGGCATCTGAACAATACCCATCTTGCCATTATGTGCCTACAGGCGTTCAGTGCCTTCGGTGTGTTCCTGATGAAGCAGTTCTATGAGGGCGTTCCCACCGAATTGTGCGAAGCTGCCCGCATTGACGGTTTGAGCGAATACGGCATCTGGTGGCATATCATGCTGCCGCTGAGTCTGCCCGCACTGTCCACCCTGACGATCTTCACCTTCGTCAATACATGGAATGACTTCCTTGGTCCCCTGATCTACCTGACGAAGACCGAACTCAAGACGATCCAGATTGGTCTGCGCATGTTCATCACCCAGTATTCCGCAGAGTACGGTCTGATCATGGCGGCGTCGGTCGTGGCTCTGATCCCTGTCCTGATCGTGTTCCTGTCCTTGCAGAAATACTTTGTGCAGGGCGTTGCGTCCACAGGCATCAAGGGTTAAAAAATCACAGTACCCGACAGCGGGGCGTGGGCAATACCCGCGCTCCGCTGTTTATTTTTTGGAAGAGATAGAGGGAATTGATATGTTATATCCACAACAGAATCCAGCGCGTCTGAAATTGAGTCTGGATGGAACATGGGCGTTCCAACTGGGAAACTGCGACGAGAACCAGTTTGACCCCGCAAAGTCGCTGCCCGAGCCGCAGCCCATTGCCGTTCCTGCCAGCTATAACGACCAGAATGACCAGACAACAGCTCTACGCCGTCACTACGGATGGGCGTGGTATCAGCGCAAGATCTCCATTCCGGCGTTCTGTGCCGGACAGCGGGTCGTCCTGCGGTTCGGTTCTGTGACCCATACTGCGAAGGTCTGGCTGAACGGTCAGCTCATCGCACAGCACAAGGGCGGATTCACCCCATTTGAAGTGGACGTGACCAAGCAGCTGCGTCCGGGGAAAACGGCACTACTGACAGTCGCCTGCGACAACCGAGTTAACCACAGCACCCTTCCGGTCGGCAACGAGGAAGGTCAGCTGGCGTTCTTCGGTTCAGACAATGCGGGCATCCCTAGTGTGGAAGCCGCCAAGCGTGCCGCCGCGCCCCAGAACCGCCCGAATTTTGATTTCTTCAATTATGCGGGCATCCATCGCTCGGTGGTGCTTTACACCACCCCGAAAGAGGATTATATTAAAGATGTCGAGATCCTGACCCGAAACGATGGACAGGTGACCTATTCCATCGACCGTTCCGGCGGGGAGCCTGTTCATGTCACAGTGCTGGATGCAGGGCAAAGGCCCGTTGTGGAAGGGGAGGGAGCAATCGGCAACCTGTTCATCCCGGATGTTCACCTCTGGAATCCGAAGCCCGGTGTGCCGTATCTCTACACCCTTCACATCGAGTGCGGTGCGGACGTCTACGATCAGACGTTTGGTGTGCGGAGCGTTGAGGTGAAGGGGACACAGGTGCTTCTGAACGGTAAGCCGCTCTATTTCAAGGGCTTCTGCAAGCACGAGGATTTCACCGCCCATGGCCGGGGCTTTGACCCGGTGCTGAATATCAAAGACGTGAATCTTCTCCACTGGATGAATGCGAACGCCGTCCGCACCAGCCATTACCCCTATGCGGAGGAATTCTACGACCTGTGTGACCGGGAGGGCATCCTCGTCATGGATGAAACGCCTGCGGTCGGCATCGGCGGTGCAGAGGTGAACCCCTACAAGGAATATCCCATCGCGGAGCACCACCGGCAGGTATTGACCGAGATGATCCAACGGGACAAAAATCATCCCTGTGTTGTGCTGTGGAGTCTGGGAAATGAGCCGGATTTGGAGCATTTCCCACAGGATGCTTATGACTACTGGCGTCCTCTCTATGAGTTGGCGCACCAGCTCGACCCGCAGAACCGTCCTGTCACGCTGGTCTGCTGCCAGAACGATTACACCAAGGACATCACCACACGAACGATGGATATCGTCTGCATCAATCGCTATTATGGGTGGTACAACCTGTCCGGCGATATGGATGCGGCCTGCTACGGTCTGAACAAAGAACTGGATTTTTGGGAAACGCAGCATAAACCTGTTATGATGAGCGAGTACGGCGCGGATACGGTTGCCGGACTGCACACCGCAGGGGCGGAGATGTTCAGCGAAGAATTTCAGGTGGAGTTTTACAGCCGACTGGACGCTGAATTTGATAAACGTCCGTGGTTCGTAGGGGAGTTTGTCTGGAACTTTGCCGATTACGATACCGTACAGGGACCGATGCGGGTGGACGGCAACAAGAAAGGGCTCTTTACCCGTGACCGCCGCCCTAAGCTGGGAGCGCATTTCCTGAGGGAACGGTGGAGAAAGATCCCGACGTTCGATTATAAATAACCCGTCAGTCTGCTTCGCGGACAGCTCTCCTAACAGGAGAGCCTGAAAGAAAAAATCGATAGGAGAAAACACGATGAAACAATACCCAAACCATCCTATGACCGACGCCGAAGCGAAACAGGCATTGGCGAACGCCTGCAAACAGGTGGAGACGAACCTGCCCCTCTACACCTATCAGTGCCAGAATCATTCCAGCATGGATGGCATTTACCCCGGCTGTGCGAATAACCAGTGGACCTGCGGCTTCTGGCCAGGGGAGATCTGGCTGGCTTATGAAGCGACAGGCAAGGAGAAATTCAAGACCGCTGCCCTCATTCAGGTGGACAGCTTTGCCGACCGCATCGCCCGAAAGGTGGAAGTAGACCATCATGACATGGGTTTTCTGTACAGCCCCACCTGCGTGGCGGCATGGAAGCTTGTTGGCAGTGAGACGGGCAAAAAAGCTGCCATAGCCGCCGCTGATCAGCTATTGACCCGTTATCAGCCCAGCGGAAAGTTCCTGCAGGCATGGGGAACGATGGACGATCCCGACAATTATCGGTATATCATTGATTGTATGCTGAATGTCCCGCTGCTCTATTGGGCAGGTAAGACGACCGGAGACGACCATTACCGTGAGATCGCTGCTGCTCACACTGCTACGACGCTGGCAAATTCGTTCCGACCGGACGGCAGCACCTATCATACCTTCTTCATGAATCCAGATGGTACGCCCAAGGGTGGACGCACCTGCCAGGGCTATAAAGACGATAGCTTCTGGGCACGCGGTCAGGCATGGGGGGTTTACGGCAGTGCCATCGGCTATACCTACACCCATGATAAAACCTTCCTCGATGTATTCCGCAAGGCGTTAGAGTTTTATCTCTCCCGCCTGCCGGAGGATTTGGTTCCCTGCTGGGACATGATCTTTGAGCTGGAGAGCGGCGAGCCGCGGGATTCGTCCTCGGCGGCAATCGTTGCCTGCGGCCTGCTGGAAGCGGCCAAGTATGTGGGCGAAGAGGAAGCCGAACAGTGGCGGACTCTGGCACGGCAAATGCTGGGAAGTCTGGCTGCGAATTATGCGGTCAAGCCCGGAACGCTGGGTTCGGGACAGCTTCTGCACGGAACGTACAGCAAAAAAAGCCCCTACAACACCTGCACGCCGGAGGGTGTGGATGAATGTACGAGCTGGGGGGATTACTTCTATATGGAGGCACTGACCCGCCTGACAAAAGATTGGGAGATGTATTGGTAATGAAACTACAAACAAAAGCGGATTTTACCGCACTGATGCACAAATTTCTTGACCCCCTCAAGCCGCTGTATTCGGCAGGCTGTGCCCGGCTGCATCTGGGGGAGACAGGCGTGACCTATGACAGGAATACCATCGAGCTGGAAGCGTTTAGTCGACCTCTCTGGGCGCTTGTTCCGTTCTGGGTGGGCGGCGGCACGGATCCGGATTTTGAGGAAATCTACCGGAAGGGACTTGCCTCCGGCTCAGACCCGAAAAGCCCGGAATACTGGGGCAAAACGGGCGAATACGATCAGTGTTACGTTGAGATGGCTGCCATTGCCTGCGGTATCCTGACCGCACCGGAAAAGGTCTGGAATGTGCTGACGGATGCGGAACAGCAGAACCTTGCCGCATGGCTGAGCCAGATCAACGAGCACACCATTCCGGACTGCAACTGGCAGTTCTTCCGCATCCTGGTCAACCTTGCCTTGAAGAGTGTCCGGATGCCCTACAGCCCTGAGCTGCTGGAAGACGGGCTTTGCAAAATTGACAGCTATTACAGCGGCGACGGCTGGTCTACCGACGGCGCATCCGTCCAGAAGGATTACTATATCCCATGGGCAATCCAGTATTACGGTCTGCTCTACTCAAAATTTGCCGCGGACACCGACCCGCAGCGTGCCGAGCTTTACCGCAGCCGCGCGACGCTCTTCGCGCAGCAGTTCGTCTATTGGTTCGACGAAAACGGTGCGGCTCTGCCCTTTGGTCGAAGTCTTGGCTATCGCTTTGCGCAGAATTGTTTCTGGGCGGCGTGCATCTGGGCGGGTCTGGAGCCGCTGCCGTTGCCCGTCATGAAGGGGCTCATTGTCCGGAACTTCGACTGGTGGCTGAATCAGAAAATGTTCGACCGGGACGGCATCCTCACCATCGGTTACTGCTATCCGCAGATGTACATGGCAGAGCGGTACAACGCCCCCGGCAGCCCCTATTGGGGGATGAAATGTTTCCTGCTGCTGGCTCTGCCCGACGATCATCCGTTCTGGTCGGTCGAAGCCGCGCCGATGCCATCACTGGACAGTCTCGAGCCCATGCCTTATGCAAACATGCTGGTACAGCGTCGGAGAGGTCGGGTGACAGCCTATGCCGCCGGCGTCAACGAGGGGCACGGACACGGTCAGTTTCCGGAAAAGTATGCAAAATTTGCCTATGATACCCGTTTCGGTTTCTGTGCGTCCCGCAGCCGCGAGGTGCTGAATCAAGCCGCGCCGGATAGCATGTTGGCTTTTGTTATCGACGATAATGTCTTCGTCCGCAAGGTGAGTAAGACCTGGAAGGTGGACGCTGGTTCTGTGTCGGCGCAATGGTCGCCCTTCCCGGGGATCGAGGTCACAACGACCATCACTCCCACCGAGACCGGACACCAACGCCACCATGAGATCGACAGCGACTTTGACTGTGACGCTTATGACTGCGGTTTTGCGGTTCCGAATTTTGCGCCGGACTACGCCGAGTCAGTGAAAACGGATACGGCGGAAGCTCATTGCGATACGCTGCGCTGTGCCGTGCAGGGGAAGGGTGAGCCGCTTGTGATCGGCTGTGACCCCAACACCAGCCTGTATTTCACGAATGTCCATCTGCCTGCCGTGAAATACCACATCTCCAGGGGACACACCGTTCTGGATACGGAAATTTTCGACGAAGCGAAATAATACGGCGTTTTTCTTATATACAGATGGATTCGCCCAGCTTGACAACAGCTTCCAGATTGGGCGCAGCAGTCATACTGCCCTTCTTTTCCATATTGGGCACAGTAATGATACCCATATCTTCCCATTTCAGATATGCAGTCATAGCTTTGTACTGGGCGATAGCCGCATCGAATACATGGTCTGCACCGGCATCCAGCAGCAGAGCGGTTTTGTGGAAATGGAAACCCACGCTGCCGCCAGCATACAGACGGTCAATGACGGTTTTCATCTGTGCGGTGATGTCGAACCAATAGATAGGGGATGCAAAGACGACCATATCGGCATCAGAAAGTTCAGCAAAGACTTTTCCCATGTCATCTTTCTGAACGCAGTCACCTTTGTTTGCCCAGCAATGACCGCAGCCCAGGCAGCCATGAATGTTCATGGCGGCGATGTTTAAGATGGTAACTTCATTCTGATTCTTGCGAGCAGCCGTAGCAAAGACTTCTGCCATGATTTCGGTATTACCACCCTTTCGGGGGCTGCCGTTTAATACAACGATTTTCATATTCTAAATCTCCAATAAAATGTGTGACATCCAAATCCTACACTGGATGCCCTCGGATACCTGAGTTGCCGGATTCGCTGTTAGCCAAAACATCTAATCCACATACTCAATTATCTGCTACTCCTGTGACTATGATTTGGATACTGCCCAAATTCTCAAAAAACGCCCTCGACCTGTTTCCAAGGACGAGAACGGTTCAGACTGTAAAATGATGTCTAAACAATATTGAACGAATCACCGGACTGTATTACTGGACTTTTGACATCAGGAGTACGCACTCCACATGACTCGATACCTGCGAATTGATGTCATGATTGTACATTTTTCGGGTTCGTTCTTGGGAACAATGCGATGCAGGTGTGAGGAAAAGGGGAGGAGAGGTCGGATGCGGTGGTCGTTCTGGGGAACAGAGCAACTATTTTATTATTAGACAACATGCTTCTTCAAAGGATACTTGCCATAAAGTTGGTCGGCATTCCACTCTGCTATAGAAACTACATCTACTTGTTCGATCAACTTTTTACCATTTCCAATGTTTTCTTGAAGCAAGAATGGCAAAGCAGTGCGCAATCGGTTGCGTAGACGTTTGCGTATAGTCAGATCGCTTTTCTCGGATTCCAGCACCCAAATGTAGCAAACAGGCTTGTCTTTTCCCAGCAGATAGAGGTAGTGCAGGGAATCGTAGAACTTCTGCACCACGTCATCTGCCTTTTTTCCGGATCAAAGGCACCCGGATTTGCCGCGTTGGGAACATTGGAGTTCTTGTACTCAACCAATAGCATCTGATTTTCGGTTTCAATCAGGAAATCAGCATCCTTGAGGTTCGTCTTTGCGCGGTGATATTCTTCATGAATCTGGTCAGTTGCCCAAAGTGCTGCAGTGCAGTCCAGCTCATAGAAGTGGTTTTCTTCTACTAGAATTTTCGACATCCTGCCCACCTCACTGACCGATTACTTCGTCCAGAAGGGCATTGTCTGCCATCATTATATGGTTTTGTTCCAAATCATCCATACGATAGGCGGAACTGGGTACTACCACCTGATGCTCATCCTTATAAAGGTTGTGGAACATTACTTGCTCTTTTTCGGTGCGGCGAATTTCGAGATACTTTGCAAAGTTATAGCTATGTGTTGCAGCAAAAATCTGCACCCCGTTCTTTTGCAACTCCAGCAGGATATCTGCCACCAACGGATACAGTTCCGGGTTTAAATTGGCCTCCGGTTCATCCCATAGCAAAATACTACCCGGTTCAAGCAGACCATTCCGAATCAGTTTCCAAAGTAAGCCCAATTTGCGCAAGCCCTCTGCTTCCAAAGAAAAATCGACTTTATAGCCCTCTTTTTTGAGGACATAAAAAGAATCATCTTCCATAATGACAGTTCCGCCAATGGCATCACTGATTTTTTCCAGCACGCCGTGCAGGGCAGCAGGCTCTTCCCGCACTTCCGGCAGGGAGGCATTGACGATGATATCAATCTGCGTTGCATCAAAGGGCATCTTGAATTTTTGATTCAGTGCAAGAAACCCCTTTGCATGGGAAAGCATTTCGGTGGCAGGAATAAAAACCGAGGGAATGTTTAAATGACGCCAGTTTTCGTAATCCAGCAAGCCTCGATGAGAAATACTATCTTCAAAAGAATGAGTTCCATCGGATACTTTGTAATAACTGAAATCTTTTTCGTGGGATGCGCTTTTCAACTCGTCCTGCTCTTTTAAATTGTTGGAGAAGAATTGCAGCAGGCTTTTGCTCTTGTTTTCATCGACCTGCTCATTAGACTATTGCGTTGCTGCGTAAATCATTTTGAGCAGGGTAGTCTTACCTGTTCCGTTTTGACCCAGAAGAACGTTGATGCCGTCGCAGAATTTTAATGCAAACCCGTCTTGCCGAAGCGTGTCGTTTTCTGTATCCTGTACATTGCGCCATCCACGCTGAAACACCAGTACATTAAGTACATTGATTGATTTGATTGCCATAGAACGCTTCCTCCAAGCAATAGGTTGTGTGAATATGTTCTTTAAGCTGAACAAGCTTTCCGCTGAATCCTATGGACTAATGATACCGCAAAAACTTTGCAATTGCAACGGAGTAATTGTCAAATTGAAGAACTCTTTACAAACTTAAAAAGCTGCTGCACAAGTTATTACCTGCGCAGCAGCTGGTATTATCGAGACATTTTGAGAATTGCTCCCGTGAGCGAGTCATATTCGATGGTTTCGGAATACCTGCTGCGGAAATCTGATTTTCCAGTATTCTCCCAAGTAACCTTAAAAATTCCCTGTTCTGTGTCATTCTCCGTATGAATCGTACCCATTACAGCTTCATCTTTATAGACAGTTACGCCACCATCCAGTGTATACGCACCCATAGTATAAATCTCTGCCATCGGTTTGGTGATGGACATTCCGCCATCTGCATTTACCCGGATAGCGCACACATCATGTCCATAAGGGTCAACGAACGGGCACCATTCGCCTGCGGCATAGTCGCGGTGCGCACCGTGCGCGCAGTCTACATAGCACACGTTTGCGGTCATTTTGCCGTCCGGAGCAAGATAGATATGCGGCGCAGGAGAGCCTGCATGGGCAGGCCAGCGATAAATCAGATGCCAGTGTGGGGGATAATCGGTGTGGATCTCATTGTTCGTTTCAAATCCCAAAATCAGGAGGTAGCCCAGATGATTCCGGTTCAAATACTGCGGAAGGTCAAGCGCGTACAGAATCTCGCGCATGGCGAACATGTAATGATTTGCCGCTAAAATTTCAGTTGCCGGATAATCTCCCTCCCGATATTTTCCTGCACGCCGTCCGATGTGGTTCTGCTCGATGCGCAAAGTCAGGCCGGGGTCACGCAAAATAGAATGTACATAGAGCGTTCGCGTCGGGCCAGTCAGACCGCTGATTTCAAAGTTGAAGTTGATAACGCCGTTTTTGTTCTCAAAGTAGAGCGTCTGCTTTTCGCAGAGAATCGCAGCGACTTCATATTTGTTCTCAGTGTCGAAGGAACAGGTCGCAAGGCAGGCATCCGCCAACTGTGTGTGTTCCACATAGACAACATACTCGTTGTCCGTCTCATAGCAGAAGTGGGGGTCATTGACAACTTCCAAAAAGAAGTCGGCATCAAAGTGGAATACAGGCAGGCCATAGCGTCCGGCCTTTGACTTGATGATCCGGAGAGCGGTTCTCCGGTGGTGATGAGGCTGGTAAAATTCAGGGATCTGGTCCATAATAGTACCTCCTATACAGCTTTCATACGACCATTATAGAGTGTCGGTCGGGATTCGTCAATGATTATTTTGACACGTTTCAATAAAAGTGGTAGAATGACAGTTGGAAAAAGAATTTACCACAGGAGGCGGAAAAATGTATACAATAGACTTACACGTTCACACCACAGAAAGCAGCTATTGCGGACGACTCTCGGCATGGGAAATCGTAAAACGCTATGCGGAGGCTGGCTATCAGGGCATTGTCATCACAGACCACTACAACGAAGGCTTTTTCAAACGCTTTCCAAACATGAACTGGTCTGAAAAGATGGATCAGTTCCTTGTTGGTTATCGCGCTGCCTATACACTCGGAAAGCGTGTCGGACTGGACGTATACCTTGGTTTGGAATACCGTGATATGAGCTGCCAGAATGATTACATAATTTTAGGTCTGAACGAAAAATTCCTGTATGAGAATCCGGAACTTTATCTTGTCGGCATTGCCGAGGCCAGCAAACGATTCCATGAGGCGGGGGCATTTGTAGATCAGGCGCATCCCTGCCGTCCGGGGGTCTGTTTCCTCGCTGACCCTTCTCTGTTGGACGGAATGGAGGTGTACAACGGAAGCGCACAGTGGCGGTATGACCGAGCAGAAGCACGTCGGCTGTCTGAGGAGCATCATCTCATTCCGCTTTCTGGATCTGATACACATTTGGCAGAAGAGGTCGGTCATGGCGGTCTGATCCTTGAAAATTCGATTTCCAGTACTCAGCAGCTCATCACGGAAATCCGTGCCGGCCGCTATGAGCTGATCGAAAAAGAGTTCGTTTCGAGTATGCCGATCCGCAACGCATAAAGGAGACCTACTATGGGAACACGGTCTGTGACTTTCGCAGCAATGACCGACCTGCATCTGGACATTATGCACGATGGTATGATGCGAATGGACGCTTTTTTGGATGCTGCGCAAAAGGCAGATGTCGACTTTATCATCCAGCTTGGCGATTTCTCCTATCCCAAGGACACTTCGACCTGTCTTTGCGCACCGGAGAAAATGCCCATCAATCTCAAATACGCGATGGAGTGTCCGACTGACATTCCCAAATTGGAAATTCTGAAAAAATTCAATTCGTTTCCCAAACCAAAGTATCATCTCCTTGGGAATCATGAATGTGATTTTTGCTCTAAGGCAGATGCTTTGGAAATGTATGGGATGGAAAAGCCCTATTACTCGTTCCATCTCAAAGGCTGGCGCTTCATCGTTCTGGACGGCAACTCTTACCGGAATGAACATGGCAACCTTGTGGATTACAATTTTGGAAAATATTTTGAAACCACAGACCTTCCGTATCTTGGAGAGCAACAGCTTGTGTGGCTTAAAGAAGAAGTTCTTTCGGCAACAGAACCCATCGTGATTTTCTCGCATCAGCCGCTCTATGCCTGCCCTCGTGGACTCCGGAATGTCGATGACCTGCAAAAAATCATCCGCAAAGGCAGAGAAGCTGGAAATCATATCCAGTTTTGCATGAACGGACATGTTCATCGGGATATCCGGCATTTTGAAAATGGAATCCTCTATTATACCCTCAACAGCATCTCCAACTATTGGGCTGGAACGGCTTATGCAACGCACCGTTACAGCCCTGAAATCGAAGCAAGATTCCCCAATCTGCAATTCGTCGTTCCCTATGCTGACCCTATTTTTGCAATCGTCACACTGAATGAAAACGGCGTTTCTGTCAGGGGGGTAGACGGCCACTTTGTTCCGCCTTCTCCCGAAAAGACCGGAATCACCGTGCCACTGACCCCTTCTGTTGCATCATGGTCTTTTGCATGGAGCGAATTTGAAACGCTTCACGGTGACGTATAACAACAAAAATACAGCCTCCGGGTTTTCAGTTTTTTGAACTCGGAGACTGTATTTTTTATTTCATCGTGCGGTTGTAGCTTTGAATTGCGTAGGTCAAGGCATCCTGTGGAGTTGCGGTATCGTTATATGCCGTGTTGACTGCCATGCCCAAAATGCTCAGGAATCTGCGCTCATCAAAACAATTTGCTTTCTGCGGAGGGATTCGATTGATTTTAGATTGTGCAATGCACTTGTGGGAAAGTCCAAGCCACGGATAAGTATCGAGGACTTCATAGTTGCTGTATGTCTTTTCAC